>JAICHE010000007.1 GCA_025922755.1 Nitrososphaeraceae archaeon | reverse complement strand
TGGGCGACTCTATGTCCTCAAGATTTATGGCGCCAAAGATAGGCTCAATTGCAATAATTGTATCAATGATTTTTTTCTTATTAGTGGTATTAAGACAGATTGGAAAGGCGTTAATTTGCCCATATTTTCTGTACAAGACAGCTTTTCCCTCCATTACAGGCAAAGCTGCATCGGGTCCTATGTTTCCCAGTCCTAAAATCCTAGTACCGTCAGTAATGATTGCGACATTGTTTCCTTTAGTGGTTAATTCATATTTCATTTTAGGATGATTGAAAATCTCTTTGCACGCTTCAGCTACACCTGGGGTATAGATTAGCTGTAAATTTTCATCAGTGATTTTGCGAATTTTACTTTCAATGAAAATTTTTCCTTTCAGTTTTTTATGAAATGAAATTGCCTTCTTTGACATATGCTTCTTGAAAATCAGGTACTAATGAACCTTAGAGATCATATAGACATTACCGAAATTTGAAATTTGAAACTGCTTGAATAATTCTGAGAGAGCTAAATTAGATCCTGAAAATTGATGTAATAACTAAAATTTTCAAGTACTTTTATTTTCTAACACACTAAAATTATTTTGTTACACATCTAGTATTACATAATACATACACAGATTCTAAAACCTCAAGTTCCATTAGTAATCATAAATGATAATATTTGATAACAATCCAGATTCGATTTCTTATGAACACAAAAAGGCTATCGATGATTTACTGGACCAGTTTTCAAAATTTGGAATTAGTCCAAACCAATCAAAAGTTTACATATACTTGGGAAAGTATGGTTCGAAGACTGCGCCTGATGTATGCCGTGCATTAAGATTGCCTAGAACTGAAACCTACCGTCTCTTGACAACTCTTCAAAACAGAGGGGTAGTAGAGGCAACGTTTCAACATCCAATCATGTTTTCTTCCTTACCCTTGGAAAAGGCGATAAAATCCATGCTAGATATGGAAAAAGATCGAATTAGGAATCTTGAAGCCCAAAAAGACGAGATATTCAAAATCTGGGACTCTATTCCTACATTTCATAATGAACCAGATGTGCAAAAAGATGACAAATTCCAAATTTTAAAAGGTCAAAATCAAATTTTGGGCAAAATAAACGACATGATTATCAACACCAAAAAAGAATTTCTAATAGCTGGAAACGAACAAGATTTGTTAAAATTCTATCATGCGAATTTTTTAGAACCACTTGACAAATCAGATATTAAATTAAAAGTTTTAACAAACTCTTCGGAACGAACTCTTTATGTTTTTGATGACATTGATAGAAACAAGGTAAAAAAAATTCCAAGTTCAACAAATTGTCCCTATTGTTTTGTAATAAAAGACAGTGAAGAGATAATAATTTTTACCAAGCCATCCAAGTCACGCAATGAAACCACAGCCATGTGGACAAACTCTGAGGCAATGGTTTATTCCAACAAATTATTGTTTAATTTGCTCTGGTCAAAATCAAAGTCCATTCCTTTGTAGTTATTCCTTAACATTCAAACCTTGTTCTTTTAATTTTTCACGAATGCTTTCTCTTAAATCATCGAGTTCTTCTTTTGGAAGATCAATACTCACCATCTTTCTAATTTGATTCATTAATTGCAACCCATCTTGATCAGTTGTTAGCTTCTTTCCAGATTCTTCAAAGGCATAATAGGACATCATGATTTTTAATCGCTGATTTCTGTCATTTTCTTGCATGTTGTTCATCCAGTGATTAACCATTTCGCGAAGATCTTTTTGGGTTACATCTAGGTTAATTTCATCAATATCAATCTGACACTCGCCTTCATGTTTCAATCCAATATGAGCAGAATTTAGCATGCATTTGTTGCCATATGTTTTATCATCAGTGCCACACATTGGATTGTATTCTAAAGTACATGCGATAACTGGCATGAAAGTCTGCCATCCTCTTGCTTTTAGTGCATTTACAGATTGTGGTTTTACGCATGCAGGGGAGCCATCATGGCTTTTGAAAATTAACCTCATACCTTCTGCACAAATTGTATTATCTGAAGAAATTCCCGAATTTCCCTGTTGAGAAGGTCTAAGATATGGTTGCTTTACGCCATCCATGATGCAGACTTTTCCTGGATAAGCCCCAGGGCCACATCTATCATTTAGAACACAAATTTCACCTAGTGCCACAAAGCCTGGAGCACATAGGTTTTTGAATGGAATATGCTTTGTTACAGATTCTTGATATAGAATTTCAACTAATTCATACTTTTTACTAGATGCATCAGCTGGTGGGTTTTCAACGTCGCTAACCTTTACCTTGATAGTGTATTCATTTCCTGGATTAAACTGAAACCCTTGAATTTTATCATAAAAGTTTCTCCATTCAGAGTTTTGATCTTCCCTTACTTGCATGCACTTCATAGGTCCTACTCCAACACAGTCAACCATCTGAGAATGAATGAAAAATGTCTTTATCTCTTCTGCATATGCATTTGGAAGGACAAAAACAATCATGCCAAGTAAAAAAGCAATAACTGATAATTTTTTCATTGTAATATAATAATGGAATTTCTTATTGCTTTTGAATATTGCTAAATATTGAAACCTTTTACCTTGACTGATTTTTTAAATTTAAAATCATTTAATCGTATCAGACAAAACTAAATGGAATGCTAACAAGGGATGTAATAATTGCCACCAAGATAATTAATCCAAAGGCTTTTCCAGTACCAAATCCATGAACTACCTTTATTGCCTTAATTGTAACAATTAGTATCCATATTGCAAAGATGATTCCCAAAATTGCAAGCAAGATCACGTACCCAATAAAAGATCCCAGCAATGAAAAAACTTCTTCGTCATCAATATTAGGATCTAAAAGAATTGAGGAATCTACCGATGTAAAAGAACCCCACATCAGAAAAACCAGAATGGTTATGATAATAGTAACTGGAATAATTACTGCATGAACGTGAAAAATTACAGAAAAAACCTTCTTCCAGTTTGCATTTCCATCAAGATTTTTTCCAATAAAATAATACAACAAAGCTGAAACAAATCCAGACAGAATGCTGGAGCCAACAGATAATCCTATAGCAGAATCATCCAACGGAAATGTATCCTCAATATCTTCAGCGCCTTCAAATTCAAAATAGGCATCATCAAGAGGCATCATTGCAAAGGGAAGTACTGCCAACCCCCCAAGAACAGATGAAATAATTAGCAGTGCAACTGATTGAGCAAAATATTTTTCTTCATTGTCTCGAATCTGTAAAAACGCAGAATTAGGAGATACAATAACTCGTAAAATTAAACTAGGATCAAAGGACAAATAACAATTTCATTTGAATTTGAACACTGATAAATATTTAGACTAAAATCAGCTTTGAAAATTCAAAAAATTCTATCTATCAGACTATCCTTCCTTTAGAGGATGCATTTAATCGAACAATTGGAAATGTGAATCATTCCCAATCATCATTCATCAAAATATGCTGGCAATATGGACATTTATCTTGAACAAATGGAGTGTTGTGGATTTTACAATTATGCATTTTTAAGGATAATTCTAATTTCTTTGATTTAACTTTGTTTTTTTTCATTTTAGACAAATTCCTAATTTCTTGATTTAATCCCCACTCCAATTCCATGGTGAATCTTGTTCTCTACATTCCTCAGAACAATAAGGAATATCGTGGTTTAGATTGGCCCCACAATATCTGCATACAAATCTTTCCTCATTCCAAGTTTCATTTTCAATAGTCATTTTTTATTTCCCCTGTTTTTTGGTCTTTTTGAGATAATCCCTTTGTCTGTTTGATTTTTCATCATACTGCTCAGAAAAGTCCCCATACATTTCTTCTAGACGTTCCTCATAGTTTTGACTCATTTTTTTATCGTTTGGTAACAATAATTATTAAAAGAAAAGTAAATTGTTCAAATCCCAGAAGAAGTCAACTAATTGATAATTTCAAAATCACCTCAGCGGTAAATTATGAATAAAAAATGTTTAAAAAATAACACATCTAGTTTTGAGAAGTTAGTCCTGAGGATACTTCGACTGGAACTGTTGGGAATTTTTCTCCAATCTGTGCTCCTGCAACAGCTGAGGCCTCCTGTAAGATTAACTCGGTCTCCTCATTGGAATCAAAGCTTCCTTCGAAGCTTCCTTCAAATGTGTTTGACATCAATCCTCCTAATGCATCACCCATTGCGTTAAATTCTGCATCAGCCTCTGGGATGAATTTTGTTAGTGCAGGGCCAATTTCCTTCATTGCAGACATTGCAGGTCCTAATGCATACATCATATCACCCAACTCATTAACAGTAGTTAGCCTCATCTTGACTCTCTCAAGCGAAACCTTCATGTTTCCAACTACTTTTTTGTGCTTACGAAGCTCTACTAGCTCGTTTGCCAAAATTTTGGCCTGGGTAATGTCATGGCTTTGTTTTGCCTCGACTATTCTTGCAAAAAGCTTTGCGTCCTTTTGATCTAATTTTTGTGCGACAAAATCAAGTTTGCTAATAGGTGTGCTTAGCTGTCTAGTTGCCCCTTGCACTCTAGGCTTGAGGGGCCCTTCCTTGTGAATTACGCCTCCAATTTTCTCTGTAATACCTTCAGAGTTACTTGGTGTCCAGCTTTTTTCAAAGTTTGTCACGATAAATTATGGAGAAATTTTATCAATAATACTTGGAGTGAAAAAAATTGATCCGAATAGATTAGTTTTGTTATGTCAGATAAACTCAAACCTGTCAGTATAACAATTTATGAACATATTAGAAAGGATTGAATAAATTGATTGAAAATTTCAATTAAAATTAAACAAGCCAATCGTAGCTATACCATCAATAAATTCGAAGAACTTGTGCGCATTTTTTATATACGATCAACTTTTGTCGTGATCGTTGGGACGTATCGGGATTGCATTAACGACAGTTTTTGTATTTGGTGCAATTCTAGGCTCTATTCATACTAGCTATGCACAATCTCCAGTAGAAACGAGCAATCAAACAACTCTTTCTGGTGATTTGGCAAACAATCCTATTGCTCAAGATATTTTAGAAAAAATTGAGCAAACAAAACAATGGATTGCCGATTTGGAGAAAAGAGAATACGAAAAGACTCAAGCCCAACAAGAGCTTGAAGAAAAACGGGCAGTAGCACTTGAGCGACTTAATCAAGACTTGTTAGAATGGGAAAACCTTTGGTCAAACTACACCGCACGTGCCGTATTTGAGAGATTTGTAGAAGACAAACCTGCTCAAGTACAAGGAGTGTTCTGGGATCAATTTGAGTTTATGGAAATGAAAGTTGATGCAGGACGAACCGCACTAAAGGAAGTTATTGCAAACGGAGGAACCCTAAGTCAAGCTAGGGCCGCATATCACAAGGCAGCTGAAACTAAAAGAATTGAATTAATTGAAATGAATGCACAATTTAATGTAAAGCATAATTTAGCATACTACAAAGAACAGTTATTGTTCAACTCTACTGGACAATTAACACGAGACCCATATACTATTGCAACACTTGGAGAGTTTTACAAAGACTATAGAGCAAGTCCAGAATACCTTGATGCTAATCCAAATGATCAATACGCATACGAATCCTTAGAGACAAGTCCTGATACTGATTGCCGCCCCGGATATGTTGTGGTTCATAGGTTGACAAACAATGATTATGCATGTATTACAGAGTCAACTGCTGAAATGTGGGAGCGACACGGTATTGGCGAAATTGTTGACACTGATGCAGTAATTTATGACGAGGCTTCCCTTACTCCAACTATCCCTACAAATCCTGCAACAAAATGCAAAGATAGACATGTTGTTGTTTATCACTTTGAGGCCAAGGCATATGGGTGCGTATTAGAGTCAGTTGCCCAAACTTGGATTGCAGAAGATAAAGCAGAGATACATGATCTTACCGAATTTATTCTAGGTAAAGATAAACAAAAAGACGTCAAAAACCAGGTTTTTGAGATAAATCAAGAGATTCTAAGTATCTATGACAATAACATCCTAGAACAAATTCAGCTAAAGAAGTACTATGATCTAATGTATCAGGAGGCAGATAAATCGGCCTACAAGCAAGAAAAAGAATTGCTCTTAGGATTCAATTCAGATGGACAAATGAGTAAGGAAGAACTTGCAATTCAAATTATGGAGGTTCGTGATAATAATGAATTAAACAAAGAACGGATTCTAGAAGACAAAATAAAAGCCTTAGAAGATCTTAAACTAGAATTACACAAAGAGCTGCAATCAATGGCAAACAGTTTTGAAGACAATCCCAACATAAAGATAGTTTGGGATTCAGCAAAAGAGAAATTTTATGCAATTCAAAGATAAATTAATTTTAATTTAGATCCAATGCAGAAGATTCGAATTATTTATGAACTCCCCATGTATCTTTCAGTCATAGTATGAAACATTTTGTAATTTCAATTGTATTTTTGATTTTAATTGGATCTACGGGGATTGCACTTGCAATACATGATCCTTCCATTACTTATTCCATGCCGTTTGGAAATCCAGAGCAAAAATTACCTCCACTAAAACAATTCAAATCCGGAGTCCCCTACCATGAAATACAATGCAATTCTGGCCTACAGCTAACACAAAGATATGATGGGTCTCCTGCATGTGTAAGACCTGATACATATTTTGAGTTAATTAAAAGAGATTGGGTAAGCAATATTATCAAGGCTGTTCAATCAAGAGACATTTCTGATTTAGATCCAGCTTCATCATACATGGAAAAAATAATTCCAACACTTGAGGACTTTAAAGATACAATATCTGAATCAAAGGATATTGAAACAATATTTTCTAAATTTGGAGAGCCTCTTGATGATATTGGAAGTGGAATTCACATCTATGTCTACGAATTAAATGATCATACTGAAATTTGGATTGGGTATGTTGAGGATATTTGGTATGTCAGACATGTTGATTCAGATGGAAATCTGTTAGGTGAATTGTTTTCCCAAAATAACGTTAATCCATGATAAAAGAACTGTTACTTTCTCTATTTGTAAGATTGAGACTTGAATTTGGCTATTTTGTGCCTAATTTTGACGATATTATTTCTTGATTTTGAAATTTAGAGATACAAAAACAGTCTTAAAAGAACAATTTATGACCCTCGTTTTTTAAGAAAAAGAAATTGAAAATCGCAGTAAAACTATTGGTTTTATTTTTGACTATATCACTTATCCCTCTTTCAATTCTCAGTTACATTCAGTTTACTACCGCAGAAAAAGAGATATCTGATCAGATTTTTTCTCGGCTATCAACTGCATCTTTATTAGTAGAATCCCAGGTAAACTCTGAAATTGAAAAGCACTTCCTACTGGTTGATTTGTTTACAAGTAGAGTTTTGTTAAGAACAAGTCTTGAAGAATATAATCAAGATGGAAATGAGCAATCAAGAGAGAATATTCAAAATATTATCACTCAGGCTTTTATTTCCAATCCCCAGGTAGACTCTATTTTTATTTTCAATGATAAAGAGTTGGTTGCATTTGTTGGAGAACATGATTTGGAAGAAGAAAGTGTTGATTTTAAATCAATGATAAAGAATCAAGATTTTGAAAAAATTGATTTTGTAATGAAAGATACATTTGAGGGACATTATTTGCATTTGCGTTTAATCGGAAGCCTACAAAATGAAAACAAGGAGCAAATTGGAATTGTTGTATTAGATTTTAATCCTGGAAAAATCTTTCTAGGGACGCAAGAGCTGGGACTAGGCAATACAGGTGAATATGTTATTGGTAAAAAATCTCAAGACGGGGATTCAATCATTATCACCTCAGTGGATTCTGCAAATAATTCAGAGTTTAACACAATTCCTAAGGATAGATTAGACATTCCAATGACTCAGGCTCTGCTAAAAAATGAGGAAATCTATGTAAATCTTGTAGACTATGATGAAAAGCCCGTGTTTGCAATTACGGACTATCTTGACTCCTATGATTTGGGGTTGGTGGTTAAAATGGATAAAAATGATGCCTTATCATCAATTGAGCAATTCAGATTTTTTACGTTTGTTTTTTCAATGAGCACCATCATTTTAGCCATAATTTCTGCAATTGTGTACTCAAAATCCATATCTCGGCCAATTACAAAAATCAGAACTGCCACAAAACAAATCGTTTCAGGTAAATTTTCAGAAAAGCTTTCGTTAAAGGGAAGTGATGAGCTTCAACAACTTTCTGAGGATATCAATAATATGGCCCACGAGTTGGAAATTCAAAAAAATCATCTGATAAATTCTGAAAGATTTTCTGCAATTGGAGAACTATCTGCCAGAATCGCGCATGATTTGAAAAATCCATTAAACAATCTTAGTATGGCAATTGAAACGTTTCATCTAAGACACAAAGATCAATTTGATGAAAAAGATTTGGAAAAATTCAAGATTATGAAAAAATCAATTTCCAGAATGAATCGTCAAATTAACGGCGTTCTAAATTTTGTAAGAAAGACTCCAATATCCTTATCAAAACATAGCTTAAGACAACTTTTAGAATCAGCTTTGTCTGTGATTGAAAAACCTTCTAATGTGAAAATTCAAATTCCTCAAAACGATTGTGTGATAAACTGTGATGCAAAACTGGAATCAGTCTTCATGAATCTTTTCAACAATTCGTTGGACAGTATAGGAGATGAAGGCGAAATCAAAGTAGAGATGATTGAAAAAGATGACGAGGTGATCTTGAACTTTATTGATTCTGGAAAAGAAATTGACAAAGATGTTTTACCCCACATATTTGACCCTCTTTTTACCACGAAGGAACACGGAACAGGGTTAGGTCTTGCTACATGCAAAAACATTGTCGAACAACATGGAGGAACTATAATTGTAAAAAATAATCCCACAACATTTACCATCCGATTACCTAAATGATGAATTTCATTCCTAATTGAGCGTAATTTTGCATCCAATAAGATTGACAAATTTCTACTGAAATGAATCCAGAGTTTTTTTATTGCTAAACAATCAAGGATTAGCTTCGTAAATGATGTTCATTGGAGTTTGAGTGGCAACCCTGAATTTAGTGAATCCTCCACTTTTTACTACCTCGCCAATTCTTGTAGGACCAGCCTGAGCTCCCAATCCTGGGCCATTTCCTGCAATCGAACATGGCACACATACAGTTGCTGAAGCACCATAAAACATCCTTCCAATGGGATTATGATTCTCTCGTGGTTTGTCACTTGAGAACGGTTCAACTATCATCCAGGAGCCATCCGGCTTTAGAGATTTGTAGATTTGTGCAGCTGCTCCATGCGGGTTTCCCATGTCATGTAGAGCATCAAAGACTGTTACAAAATCATATGTTCCTGAAAAATTTGTTGAATCTGCAACCTCAAAGGACACACGATCACTTACGCCCGCATCTTGAGCTCTTTGTGTGGCGGTCTTAATTGATTCAGGATGGTAATCAAATCCGACAAATTTAGAATTTGGATATTCTTTTGCCATGATGATGGTAGAAGAACCATGACCACAACCCACATCGGCAACCTGAATTCCGTTGCGTAATTTTTCCTCAACTCCGTTCAAAGAAGGAATCCAATTTGATACCAAATTTGCAAGATATTTTGTTCTGAAGAATCTCTCTACACCTTCATACAAATCACAATGATGATCACCCCAATGGATTCCTTGTTTTTCTTTGAATGCTTTAGTTACTTTTTCCTCGTCTTTTGCCATTGAAAGAAATGATTGAAATGAGCCAGGAAGATAAGTAGGACTGTCTTTATCAGCTAGACACGCTTTTTGTTCTTCTGGAAGATAGTATTTGTTTGCTTTAGAGTCATAGGCAATATACCCGCCAGCTGCCTGATTGTTAAGCCATTCAAAAGCGTATCTTTCTAAAATTCCTGTTTTTTCTGCTAGCTCATGTGAATTAAGAGGCCCTGATTCGGCCAATGCCTTGTAAAGACCCAATTTTTCGCCAACAACTACCAAAGTTGAACTTACTGTTGCTCCAAGATCAGATACTGCTTTACCTAAAAATTCCTGTAATTTTGCATCATCAATTGCCAATATGGTTTTTCTAAAAAAATAATATAAAAAATTTGTTATCTTTTGATAGTTACAATGTTTGAAAAAATTATCAGTATCTAAATTAATTAAAATTAACAAAGTATTATTTTGAAATTTTTTTAATGCAAAATTTTTGAAAATAATTTTTATGAAAAGAAACTATCAATAAATCGAATCACAGATTGGGCAAACCATAGACCTGTCTTTCCCGATTAAAGGTACACCAATTTTGAATTTTACACAGTTTGAACATTCATGGTTTAGATTCACAAAACCATACCAGAATAATGGTATTTAGTCCCATGTTAGTTTGATTCATTTCAGACTGCCTTGAATATTTTTTTGAAATTAATTTTTCGCTGATAGGTATGAAAAATCCTTGTTTAAGAAAACAAATTGATTAAAGAAAGATTAGCTTTTCTTGTAAAAATTTAGCTTATCCTTCAACATGAGAATATAATTGATTTTTGCCATACTAGGTCATGAAATACGGATGTTGTAAAAATTGTACCTGTGCCTCACCAAAATTAAGAGACCCAGGATGTACGTGCGGCAATCATGAGTTGGTAATTACACCTCCTACTCCATGATTTGTCAAAAATCTTTTTTATGATTTTGATAAAGAGTAGAAGTGGTTTTTCAAATTAGTTTTCTGAAAGAAATTTTTCAAAAGTTTTTTCACATACTGGGCAAACTGAAAAATGCCCCCTTGATTTTAATGGAACAATTAGTCTATCCATCACACAGTTTGGACATTCAGTATATCCATTCATAATTTATCAATAAAAATATAATATTTAGAACCATGTTAGTTAGATTTTCTTCAGACTTTGATTCAATGATTATGTAACTACTAAAACAAACATTTTCCTATATAGAACAAATTAGATTGGATTTTGTGAAAGTCCTCATTATCGATGACAATCCAGAAACTGCTTATCCTCTCTCTACATATCTTAATTCTGAAGGAATAGAAAGCAATATCACAAATGATCCAATAGATGGCTTGAAAAAAATCAAGGAAGGAGATTATGACACCGTTCTGGTAGATATATCCATGCCTGAATTTAGCGGGATTAACATTATTCATACACTGGGGATAGAAAAAAAACTTGAAGACCAAAAAGTGATTATTTTTTCTGCAAATTCCTTTACTTATGATGAAATTCCACAGTTATTGCAAAAAGAAAGTCTTCAGGTTAATGTAACTAACCCAATAGACAAGAACAAAGTTTTGACATCCATTACTTGTTGAGGTTTTTTAAAATTATTTTGTGTAAGAATCTCCAGTATTCTAATTTGTTATTAACAAATTTAGCTAAACTAGATCAGTTGCAATAATTACAACTAGGAGTAAAAATGGAATACCAAATGCAAATCCAACTTTTTTATTTCTCATACCATTAGTTTTTGCACTAGTATTTGAACAGAACGAACCAATGGTGCTTTTTGAGGAAAATACCAACCGTTCTTATAGCAAAGAAATACTAGAGAATTATGTCAGAAGACAGAAAAATGTACAAATGTACATGCGCAGACTGCGGCAAAGATTCTGAAGTTCCTTTTGAACCAAAAGAAGGAAGACCAGTATATTGTCGTGAGTGTTTACCAAAACATCGTAGTAGAAGATTTTAAGCTAGTTTCGTTTAATTGATTTTGAACTTAATTATCTCAGAGATATTCTGATGACCTCTTTTTTTATTACAGGATTTAATGACTAGTAACTATACCCCCGTTTAAATTAGCCATAACAACTAACTTTGTATGTTAAACGGTACAAGAGATACAATTTTCATAGGAAAAAAGCCTTTGATGACCTATGTTACTTCTGCAATAATTCAATTATCTACAATGCCTGTAGTTACGCTTAAGGCACGAGGTCAAAGCATTGCAATGGCAGTAGATGTAGCCCAAGTAATCCAAAGAAAAACAAATGCATTTGAGATAGGAAAAATAAAAATTGATTATGAATCGCTGGAATCAACAGATGGTAAAACAAGAAATGTTTCAACCATTGAAATTCCAATGAAAAGGACTTGGTAAGGTTCTTTGATTAAAATAAAACCAGGAAAATTTTCATGGTGATTTCCCAATCAGGTTTTACCTGTGTGAGATGTGGAAAAAATTCTTTGTTGACTGATGATGTTACAGGAGAACAATTTTGCTCAAAATGCGGTTATGTTATTTCTGAAAAATCTCAAGATGAAGGAGCAGAATGGAGATCATTTCGAAAAGAAGGAGGGACAGACCCTACACGAACCGGAGCTCCAACTTCTCTTACAATCCATGATAGGGGACTTGCAACCATAATTAATCCATTTAACAAGGATGCTTCAGGGAAACCGCTTTCATCATCTATGAAAAGCACGATTGAGAGACTAAGAACGTGGGACAGCAGAAGTCATGTAAATAGCACTTCAGATAGGAATTTGCGAGAAGCTCTTAGTGAATTAAACAGACTAAAAGACAAGATCACCATATCTCCAAATGTTATGGAAAAGGCGGCATATATTTACAGAAAAGGATTAGAAAAAAAACTTGTTAGAGGAAGATCTATTTCCGGAATGATTGCTGCATCCCTTTATGCTGCATGCAGGGATGCTGAAACTCCAAGGACTCTAAAAGATATTGCAGATGCGGCCAACGTAAAACGAAAAGACATTGCAAGATGCTACAGGCTTTTGTATCGAGAGCTAAATTTGAAAATGCCTGTAATTGATTCCATACAATGTATTTCAAGAATCTCTAGTAAATTGGAATTGTCAGAGAGAACTAAAAGATATGCAATAAAAATTCTTCAAAAGGCACAAGAAAATGAGGAATCTGCAGGAAAATCGCCCATGGGTCTTGCAGCTACTGCATTATACTTGTCTTGTGTTCAAAACGGTGTTTCAATCACTCAGAGGGATTTAGCAGAGGCTTCTGGAGTTACCGAAGTTACTATTAGAAATCGATACAAGGGATTAAAATACATCAAGATATAACTGCAAAAAATCTCAATCTTTTATGATACATAAAATACGATATTTTGAAGCAGAAAAAATACCTCAAGGACAATATCTTCAAGACATAGTGAATGATTTTCTTGCAGAAATGGGCGATAACATAATAGCTGTACATCCAGTTATGGGAAATACATTACTAGTTCATTACAAAGAATAGTTTGATTCAAGTGTTGATTTTGCAAGGACTTAATACACTGCTAGAGTAAATTCAAATTGATGATTTTTTTAAATTTGGTCAGTGTAAATTCAATCCAAGCTAAAACTATCTTGGATTGTGTGTATCATTTCTAATAGTGAATATACCCAAAATGTTTCTGAAATAGATAAACTGTTACAACAAAATGTCGGACAAGATCTACTTGTAAGGTTAAAAAACAACATGACAGTACAAGGAAAATTAAAAAAATTTGATCAGCATTTGAATTTGTCACTAAGTAATGGCATTACAAATTTCAAAGAAAAAAATGAAGAATTTGAAGAAACGTTATTGCGTGGAAGTAATATTATGATAATTTCATTTTCAAGATACACACATTCAGATCTGGAAAAATGAAAATTATTTTGAATAACAGAAGCGTATTATACCATTAAAACAGTTAACATTATGATACAAAAAAAAGAATTTAGCAATATTCACAAACAAGTTATTTTATCAAATCAAAAGCACAAATGCAAAAAATGTGGAATGAAATTCAATGTTGCAAATTTGCCTAATTTTGGATATGCAGATGGAAACATTGGAAATAATACAAAAACAAATTTGCAAATATTATGTCTTGAATGCTCAAAGATAGGAAAGAAACAATGAACTACAAATGCCCAAAATGTAAATTTCAATGGCATGGGGATATGGATTCCTTTGGAAAGGTCATGAAACATGAAAAGATCCATAAAAGGAAAGGTACAGTATGATGTTAATTTGCAACAAGTGCTACAATGAACATCACGACCAGTGCATGGGAAAAGCAGGAATGTTTTCGTGTGGTTGTAAATGTCTCAAAGATGAAAAGCAGTCAAAATCTGAAGAAAAAATTTAGCCCTGAATCTGTTTCCTGAATTTAATTCTAAATATTTACAAAGTAAATTTGAAATTGAAATTTTTGTAATCTGTTGAAATTAGTGTTTCATGGTTAGAACGTGGCAATGTGTCTTGTGATGAATTTGGTTTATTATATCATCATGATGGTTAGCCTCTATCATTGAAAGTTTAGGATAATCAACTATTAACAGATCAATTTTGTGTTCTTTTACATAATCAATAACCCAATGAGCAATAGAGTCCGTTAAGGCAAATTTTGTATTAATTTTCAGTCCTTCCTTTAATGCTAATTCCTTCCATTTTTTCAGCTCTTCTTTGATCGTTGTAATTTGTTTGTCTGTAATTTTTTTGTCTGATTTCGTTTCAAAAAAATAAAATTTTGGAGGAATTTTGTAAACACATTCTATTACAGATAAATCGGCATCAAGCTTTTTTGCTAGACCCAAACCCATTTCGAAAGACTTTTTCGTGTGGGTAGGAGTGATTATAGCAACAGCAATATTTTTGAACAATTCTAATTCTTAAATTGAAATAGCAGTATATGAATTTGTTAGATTAACTCAGTTCGGTAATCTTCTTTTCAAACTTGTCAATCATTTCATTGACCATAAAGTCTCCGTCATGTACTGTATTTGTTCCAATTATCTTCTTCATTCTGTCCATTGTTTCACTTGAAATTTGTAGTTGAACCATACATTATGATACATTGGTGGTTATTTAAAGACAAGAATTGTTTTTGTTACTGGGATCGGACAAGATAATTTCTAAGATTAACGAAAATAATCTATTGGCAACAGCCGCAGTTATCGTGCCCTAAATGAGCACAATCATAGCAGTCACAATTTTTAGATTTTTGATTTTTTTGGGATTTTTCTTTATTGAGAGTAGTCAGTTCTAGAATAATGAAGGATAACTAATTAATTTTTTGTGGGGGGAAGAAATGTAACAATAAAAGCTAGATCGGATTCATCTCATTATTGAATGAATGCTGGATAAACCTGGATGGGCTTAACCTAAGGTATCTTGAATCCGGAAAAGGGAAGAAAAAACATCTCGTATTTATTCATGGATTGGGTTCGGCAGCAGATAGATGGATGAATATTCCCGATGAATTGTCATCAGAGTTTCACTCTATTGCCATTGATT
>JAICHE010000006.1 GCA_025922755.1 Nitrososphaeraceae archaeon | reverse complement strand
GGTTTAGCAGGTATCACACCAGCATCAGGTTTTGTAAGTGTAGAACATTCATTTGTAATTGGAATAGCTATAGGAATTGCATCATACTCTACAATTGTCATCTTCAAGGAGAAATTGAAGATTGATGATGCATTAGATGTTTCTTCAGTTCACGGTACGGCAGGTATTATTGGTGCTTTAGCAATTGGTATCTTTGCAAGTTCTGCAGTAAACCCGGCAGGTCCTGATGGATTGCTTTATGGAAATCCAGACCAATTAGGAATTCAAGCCATTGGTGTTGGAGTTGCAGCTGCATTAGGATTTGGAGGAACCTACATAATCATGAAGGTCTTAGATTTCCTAGTGGGAGTCCGTGTGTCTCCGGAAGTGGAAGATGCTGGATTAGACATTAGTGAACATGCAGAACGTGCCTATGCAGACGAGGAAGAATTCAAGCTAGATATGGATGCATATGTGGAAAGTTTGGAAGACAAAGGTGAATTCTTCTTTAATAAAAAAAAGAAGTCTGAATAAAGATTCAAAAATTAAAATAAAAAACTAATTTATGGTAATTTCTAATTCCTTGGAATTGTTTTTGATATTATCAGCTTCAGCATAGTCGTGTTTTTGCCATGAGGCAAAGACTTCTGCACTAATTTTGTGTTTGCCTGTTCCTAGATCGGATGCTTTAATGAGGAATTTTTCATTAAAGTCAAACAATTCCTGTCTTACCTCTTCTTCGGTTAATCGAATAAATGGTTCAAAATTCTTGGCCACTTGAACCCATACTCTTTTGTCCTTCATTGGATTTACTAATTTTGGATTCCTAGTCCAAAAAATGGCAGCCTTTCTATAGGTATCAATTGGTTTTCCAACCTCTTTTTTCCTGAAACCACTAGAAGTCAGTTTTACTCCGTACTTTAATTTGAAGGATACATCATTATTGTTGTATGCCTTTGTCCAATTCGCTTCATTGAAGGCATCACGAATACCACCTTCTATTGAAAATTGTACGTTGATTTCTATTGTGTCGCTAGAGGAGTATTGATCTTTCCCATTAACTAACAAAATCTCTGAAATTTTACTTTCACTCATTCTTAACAATCATAATGATTTATATCCACAATAAGTGCTTTTTCCGAATACATGCAAGCACAAGTAGTTAGTTCCGAGGCAAAAGAACTCAGCCTATCCATTAAAGACACAGATATAGGAATTTTATACATAATTCAACATGAGCTATTGAAGAAACCCAGCATTGATTTTGCCGGAGTCATCGTAAAACATCCACTAACTAATGAATGTTGGATGAGAATCAATTCTAGTGGAAAACCTATTGGAGAAATTAAAACAGCCACTGAAACTGCAATTAAAACCTCAGAAGAACTTAAAAAATTATTCAATTCTACCATTAAGTGAAATTAAATGAAATTTTGCCCCAAATGTGAGGTCAAATTAAAAAAAGACGGATCTGATCTCAAGTGTCCAAAATGTGGTTATGTTGAAGGGGAAAAATTAACTCAGCAAAAAAAAACAACACTAGAAGAATCAACTGAGCCTTTCAATGTATTTGCTGAAAATGAAGGTGAAGAAGCTCTACCAACAATCAAAATTGAATGTGAAAGTTGTGGAAATGATGAAGCTGTTTGGTGGATGCTACAAACAAGAAGTGCAGATGAACCAACTACGCAATTTTATAGATGTACAAAATGTAGATACACTTGGCGTAATTACGCATAACGTTTAACTGGAACTTAAAGCCCCTGAAAATAAGTTTGACTTTTGGAGCAAAAACAAGTGGATCAGATGATCTCAAAGCTATCATATCAGCAATTTCTACACTTGTAGAAGAAGCAACTTTCGTTGCAACCTCAGAAGGAATAACATTTAGAGGAATGGATCCATCTCATGTTGCTCTGATTGATATTTCCTGGCCCAACTCTGCTTTTGAAAAATATGAGTGTGATAGCGATATTAAATTCGGTGTGAGAATTGATGAATTCTCCAAACTCATCAAAAGAGCAGATAAGAAAGATAGTATTGAAATTAATATTTCTGAGCAAAACATGTTACTTGTAACAGTTGGAAAAAATAAAAAATACAAAATGCGTCTAATTGAAAGTTCTGCAACTGATACACCTCTACCAAAGATTCCATATAATTCAAAAATCACTTTATCATCTTCAATGTTTGATAAAATTCTAGGAGACGTTCAAGTAGTTTCAGATTACCTAACTATCCATACAGCTGATTCAAAAGCAGATTTCTCAGGCAAAGGAGACTCTGGTGAGGTAGTTATTGATCTTGAACCCGAAAGTGATGATATTAAAGAAATTACTTCAACTGAAGATAGTACGGGAACATATAGTCTAGAATATCTTAATCCAGTTGTTAAAGCAGTAGGTGCCACGGCAGGATTGATTACCTGCGAATTTTCAAGTGCAAAACCTCTAAGAATTGAATTTAAGGTAGCAAATATTGGTAGAATACACTTCTATTTGGCCCCACGCGTAGAAAGTTAAAGCATTTAAAGATAAAATAATTCAGTTATTTTGAATTGAAACTTGTACTGAAATATGGCGGAACCTCAATTTCTTCAGTAAAAGACATACAAAATGTTGCAAAACATATCCGTACATTATCAAAAGAAAATCAACTAGTAATTGTTTGCTCAGCTATAAGTGATACAACTGATGATTTAATTGAAATATCTCAATCTATAAAAAAAGAAAACAAGAAAAAAGCAGAACAATTAGCAAAGAACATTGCTAGCCGACATCAAAAGTTAGCAAAAGAAACCATCAAAAAAACTCAGATAAGGAAAAAATTACTTGAAACATTTGATGAATATTTCACTGAGCTTACCGCCCTAATTGATGGAATGGTGTTATTAGGAGAAGTAACCCCAAGATCAATGGATTACTTGTTTTCGTTTGGAGAACGACTTTCTATAAAACTAATTTCGGCAGCAATAAATGATCTAGGAAAAAAATCAATTGCCCTTACTGGTAAAGAAGTTGGGATTGTTACAGATTCCAATTTTGGTGAATCCAAACCTCTTATGGATACAACCAAACTGAGAGTTTCTAAAACTCTAGATTCTGTATTTTTGAAAAAAACTATTCCTGTAATTGGAGGTTTTGTAGGTGCAGATCAACATGGACATGTTACAACTTTTGGAAGAGGTGGATCTGATTATTCGGCCACAATAATTGGATCATGTATTAAGGCTGATGAAATTTGGTTGATGAGTGATGTTGACGGACTAATGACAGCAGATCCAAAAATAGTAAAGAATGCAAAATTACTAAAGGAAGTATCCTACGTTGAAGCAATTGAGATGGCAATGTTTGGAGCAAAACAAATCCATCCAAGAACTTTTGAGCCATTATTGGCAAAGAAAATTCCAATGAAAATCAGAAGTTCATTTAATGTAGAAAATGAAGGAACTCAAGTAACTTCATCTCCATCTATATCTGCTAGAAATACTGTAAAATGTGTAAGCAATGTTTCTCACAATGGTCTAATAGATATCCGAGGGGGAAGTATGATTGGAACTCCTGGAACTGCTGCGAAGATTTTTGCGACATTAGCCAATGCGGGAATCAATGTAATGATGATTTCTCAAAATCCTTCAGAATCAAGCATTACAATTGTAGTAAAAAATACAGACCTCGATAAAGCTGTTAATAAATTGGAAATGGAACTTTTAGGAAAAATAATCAAAAAACTTGAAATCACAACCGATATGGCAATCATTGCTCTTATTGGTTCAGGAATGCGTGGAACGGTTGGTGTTGCCTCAAAAGTATTTGGAGCAATGCAAAAAAACAAAGTAAATGTTTCAATGATAACTCAAGGCTCGTCTGAACTTAATCTTGCTTTTGTCGTAAAAAATTCTGACGCAAAAACAGCTGTACAGGCGTTACATGATGAATTTGAGCTTTCTAAAATCAACTAAAATAATTTAAAGGAACAAAATCAGAGAGTTTCATTGAAAAAGTATCTAGTTGTCTCTATTTTAGTTATTTTTGTAGTAGGAATTTTAACTATCTCAACGATATCTGATCAATTCGTAGATGCAAATTCCAGAAAAAAAATTCATTTCACCCAAACCATAACCTCCGTACAAGATCCTGGTCAAGGTCATGAAGGACATCAACTAGCATTAATTTTGTCTCCTAGTGAAGGAACAATATATGATGGATCACTTACCTTTACTGCAAGTGAACCTGTTCAAATAGTGGTCCTTCATGAAATCACTGAAGATGACGTAAAGGGACAGCCAATCTGGACAATAGATGGAGATAAAATCTATGGTCTATCATTAATTGAAAAAGGACAATCTAATTCTTTTGAATTTACAGGAGCTGCATTGGCTCTTCATTCTCCTAACTCTCAGTTTACAGCAACAGTTAGTGTCGATGGTTGGATTAGAGGACAACCAACTGAAGTCCTACTACAAAAAATCGAATATGAAAAACAAGAACCATCATTTTCACTCTCAAAAACTAATGTACCTGCAACAATTCCAATGCACAAGGGAATTTTTAATGCCAGCTCTGTTTTCTATATTATTACAGATGCAAGTGACAAAGAATTTGGAGAAGTAATCACTGAAAAGCAAGATTGGAAAGTAGAATTAGCCCCTCCTATCGCTAATGCACCGGAAAGTTCCCTACAACAAATTTTTGTATTTAGAAATGGAGTCGCCGGTGGAGGAATTTATGGATATCAAGATGAAGTGTTTTCAAGTACTCCTGCTCAAGAATCCGAATACAGTGCCTTAAGTTCGGTTGTAGAGGTGACTTGGAAAAAAGGACAAAATAAAATTATTTTTGAAACTGCTGAAGAAATTTTAGAAGCATTTGAGGGTGGAAGAGTTGAATTTAACGAAACTGGTATCGTGATCAATACCCCACAGATTATCTGGCCAGAAGGTCAAATGACAATTAGAGAAGATCAAGAAATTACTGATGATTCGTCATATACGGGAGGTCAAATTTTAGAGATTAATGAAGATGAAATGACGGTAACTTTTATCGCACATAGAGGATGGGGGCCTGATGGTAGAACTATTTACTACATAGTAACAGATGCTACGCCTAGTGCGCCTGCCCAAATGATGGGTGTGACATATTCTCCAACCTCATCAGAATTAATTGCAAATTCGGCCGCAGTAGATTTATTCCAATTTAAAAATGGAATAAAGGGTTCCGGACCAATGGGATTCCAGCCTGGAATTGCTGCTGCTGCTCCCGGTGATGAAATCTATAGTCCAATTTGGAGAATCTATAATGTTGAATGGAATGATCCAGAAAATGCAAAAATTCTTGAAACAAGATTTGATATAGATTCCTTTAGTGAAGATGATCTATTAACAGTAAGCATTGCACGCCCAATGAACAGTGATCATTTAGTCAATTGTCCTTTCATCGACCCATTCCAATAAAAAATGATTTCAGTAAAGGGATAAATTACTTGAAAAAGGTTTTATTGTAAAATTGACTGGTAAACTCTACATTGTCGGCGTTGGTCCTGGACACCATGATCATATGACCTTTAGAGCAAAAGAAGTAATTGCTGAAAGTGATACTATAGTTGGCTATGAAACTTATGTTAATTTGGTTTCAGATTTAATTGAAGGAAAAGAAATCCATCGATATGCTATGACTCAGGAGGTAGAGCGCGCACACCAATGTATTGATTTGGCAAAGTCTGGTAAAATAGTATCTCTAGTATCAAGTGGGGATCCTGGAATTTATGGTATGGCTGGATTAATTTATGAAACATTAGCAGAGTCGGGTTGGAATCCCAAAGATGAATTACAAGTTGAAATTGTACCAGGAGTATCTGCATTGAACTCTTGTGCATCTATAATCGGTTCACCACTAATGACTGATTTTGCAGTTGTCAGTATGAGTGATTTATTGGTTCCCTGGGAAATAATCCAAAAGCGAGTTGAGGCCGCAGCGCAAGGTGATTTTGTTATAGTAATTTACAACCCTGCAAGTAAAAAACGAATACACCAACTCCAAGATACACGAAAGATGTTACTAAAATACAGAAAACCCACAACACCAGTCGCAATAATCAAAGGTGCATTTAGAAATTCACAATCGGTGGTTATGACTAACTTGGAGGATTTACCAAACCACTCCGACAAATTAGGCATGATTAGTACTGTAATCGTTGGTAACTCTTCAACATACAATTACAAAGATTTGATGATAAACCCTAGAGGATACAAATCAAAATATAATTTAGAGGAACAAACCAATCCTAATCTTAAAGTCTAGTAGCTTTTCTTTATTGCCTCAAATAATTGATCACTAAGATTCAAGTTATCTCTAATAGGTGCTATGATTTTTACCAAATAATTTCCAACGGTTTGTTTTAGATCTGTTGGATGTAATTTCTTTTCTGCAAAATCTGATTCTAAATTACTATAATCCGTATAGTCAACATTTCCTCCAAATTTTTCTGGTCTTTCCACTCTCATCTCCTTAAACTCATGCAAAATAACATTTTTTGAGATTTCTAATAATGGATTGTTTTGTATGTTTCCTTCTTCACACCAGGCTTTTTTTATTTTATTTTTAATTTCTTCATCTGTATTGTGAATAAATATTCCTGAATTTGGATCAGATTTGCTCATTTTCCCCAAGATTTGAGAATCATTTGTTTCTGCTGGTTTTGATAATCCTGGTAATAATTTATGATGAACAGCTACCGGAACCTTCCAATTCATTTTCGGAAAGATTTCTCTTACAAGCATGTGTATTTTTCTTTGATCCATACCTGCATGCACTATATCTAAATCCAGAGAATGAATATCAACAGCTTGCATTGGAGGATATAGTAATTTTGCAAGGTCGATTTTAGACTCATCTTCTGATCTACCCATAATTGTAAGCGTTCTCATTGTTCTTTTCAGAGACATGTGTTTTGTAAATTTCATAAACTCTTTCCAGTATTCTTTTCTTGAATCATAAAGGTCAGAACCAAGCACAATTTTTGCCTGAGGACAAACAAGTTTGAAAGCATCTGCATAATATTTTGAAACATTTGTTATGGTATCCCAATCACCACCAAGCTTATCGTTAATCATTGTGTGCCAATCAGCAAGAAAGACTGTACAATTAACACCAGCTTTTGCAAAATCATTGATTTTAAAACCTGTACTGATTAGACTTCCCAAATGTAAAAATCCGGATATCTCAAGGCCAATGTAGTGCTTTGGTGAAGAATTTGTCTTGAATAGTTCGATTAATTCATCATGGGTAACTACTTCTTCTGTAGGTGGCCTCTCTATTAGATCAACTTTTTCAGAAATGTCCAAATCAAAACAACCTCTAATGTGTAAACCTATAAAGATTCTGAAATTTTTTTCATTCAAATAAAAATTATGGATCTAAAACTTATCAACTATAATCATTTACAATTTTTTTTATGTTTTCGTAATTCCTCTGAGTAATCAAACTCTGCACCACAGACTCGACATTTTTCTTTTTTCTTGTTATGAGCTTTTTCTTGATGTTTTTTTAATTTCTCTGAATCAGGTAACATTGTTCCACATTTCTTACATTTTGTTTCATTTTTACTTGACCCAAATAATCCCATAATGTCTATTATTTAATAAACAAAATGATAGTTTAATCTTTTTAAAATTAAGATTCTGATTCCAGGCTTTTTCTGGGTTTAGTACTCAGATAAAAGGCATGTGCACTAATAATAAAGGCACAAAGGAAAATTTTTGTAGCAAAAACTAGATTCCAAGGTCTATCTGGATCAGGATACGCAACTGAAAGCCTATCAATATCTGGGACTATCCCCTCTATAACCCCTGCAGTAATTTTTGCGTTTAGTACTGTAAAATTATACAACACCTCATACAAAGTAATAATCGCAAATCCTAATAACATCAATTGGAGTAATGCCATTTTCATTCCTACAATTTTATTTCCAGCGGTTTTTTTCCAACCAATTCTTGAAACACAATACCATCCAATTATTGTGGAAAAGAAAATCCAAGTAGAAACTCGAGCAAAATTCTCAAAAGGAATTACAGTATTATGAATAGCTTCACCCATAACATAAGTTCCATTTTCCAACCATTCAATCATTGTTACATAAACACCATAGACAAGAGAAGATGCCATTATGAAAGCACAAACATAAAAAATATACAAAAAAACTTTGTACCCTTTATCAGATTCTTGTAAATGACGGGACTTCATTATGCGATTTGCAAATTTTTGAAATATAAAAATTCAATGCTTTTCCAAATAGGTTTAAACCATGAATATGAAAAACGTCTATTGAAAACATGGTTTATCATGAATGTTATGGTAATAATTGGGACATTTGAAGGGATTTTTTATGAATAGTTTAAGCAATTTGATAGGCGAAATATGTAAAGTAGTTCTTCCAATTAATGAGGAATTCTATTATGGAAATCCTAATTCTTCATTTGCAATTTGTACACTTTCCAGTTTAGATTTACTCAAAAAAATATCATCCTCGGATCTCATGAATAATGTCTCAATAGTGGGACGACTATTATCGGAAAATAAAGGAATTGATTCAATAATCAAATATGTATACCAAAATAAAAAAATTAAAAAAATTGTTGTTTGTGGTAAGGAGGTTTGGGGACACAAAGCAGGACATTCTTTATTTGAATTATACAAAAACGGTGTTAATGACAAGGGAAGAATAATTAATTCAAATAGTCCTGATCCATTTCTCACCGTTTCAAAATCACAAGTAAATTACTTCCAAACAAAAATAACTCTAATTAACATGATTAATGAAACCAATTACAATAAAATTAAAGAAAAAATTTTCTAATAACCTGTTCTTTGCCGTTCTCTATTGATTTCATTTTTTCTTTTGTATTCTTCAACAATATCATCTGGAGTTAAATTAAGTTCCAAGGACGCTTGAACAACAAAATGCCAAATGTCGATTAATTCTTCTCGTGCATCTGACTCATTAAAAGGAGTTGGAGTTTTCCACCATTTCCAATTTGTTGTCCGTTGTAATTCGACAGCCTCGTGCATAATTGCGGTACATAATGCAGAAACTCTCCCCTCAGAATCTTTCGGATATCTATCTAAATTCATCATGCTTGATAATCCTTTTTGTAATTGGAAAATTTTTTCTAATCTATCCTCAGTTTGTTCAGATGGTTTTTGAGACATTGAATATTTTCTTTAGCTAAATTATTTAAGTTAAATTATTTTAGAATCTAATCATCTTTTCATATAGTTTAACTCGTTTTGTAATATCAGATTTTTTTAGTTGGAGCAAACCATCCAATCCATATTTCTCAACAGCAAATGAACCTAACACATTTCCATACACTACTGCTTTTTTTATTTCAGAAAGACTGGTGGATTTTTTACTTGCCAAATATCCAATCATTGCACCTGCAAAAGAATCTCCCGCTCCGGTAGGATCTACAACATCCTCTAATGAGAACCCCGCGGAAGGTAATATCACATCATCAAAAAACATCAACGACCCATGTTCCCCCTTTTTTATAATCACATATTTTGCCCCCCATTCCATCATTTTTTTTGCACATTTGATCAAATTGAATTCCTTGGTCAGAAGTTTTGCTTCCTCGTCATTTATGACAACAGCATCAACTGATTTTATCATCTTGATAACAGATTCCTTCTTTGTTGAAATCCAAAAATCTATTGTATCACACATAGAAAATTTTACCTTATCAAATTCTTTTATCAACTTGGTATTTTGATCAGGATCATTATTTGCAAGATATACAAACTGTGATTTTTTGTATTCATCTGGAACTTTTGGTTTAAAATTTTCTAAAACATTTAGTTCTGTCTTCAGAGTTTCTCTAGTACTTAACGTGTTATCAAATTTGCCATCATAACGAAATGTTTTTCCTTCCTTAATTGTAAATCCTTTCAAGTCTAAATGTTGGGATAAAATTTTTTGATGTTCCTTAGGAAAATCTTTTCCTACTACAGCAATTAATCCGGTATTAACAAAATTACTGGCTGATATTGCAGCAAAAGTTGCAGCTCCTCCCAATACATTTTTTAAAATTTTATTTGGAGTTCTTATAGTGTCTAGAGCTGTAGATCCAAAAACAGTAAGCATTTATGAAAATTTAATTTTGATGTATAAATTCTCTTGCTTGTTCTTCTGTTGGATAGTATACAAATGGTACATCAATAGTTGAAAATAAAACATCATATTTTGTTACACCACTAATTTTTACAATTGGTAAATTTTCTGATTCTAAATTAGATTCAGTCTGGAAAGTTCCTTTAACTGATTTATTACTCAGAGCCGAAAGTGTGAAAGGTTCCAATTTTCCCTCCCCAATGGTCTTATCGTCTGCTATCACAAAAAAATCTGTTTTACCTGCAGTCAAAATCAACAGAGAGGGGTTTTCAAATTCTAACTCTACATTATACGATGAAAATTGGTCATTTTCTTCAATAAGGTCACTCTGTATAATCACAACTCTTATCTGTGAAGCCAATGCATACTGAGAATAACCAAACACGCTCATGCCTATAACAAAAACAATAATCAAAGCCTTTCTAGAATTTTTCATGCCTAATTTTCTTAAAACTCCTTTTTAATCCAAAAGAGAAAAAATACCAATAACATGTGTAAAATTTTTGATCTAGTCTTTAAGCTCATTAGAGCTAACAGGATAAATTAAAACTCCTTAAATTAGGAGTTGATGGCTAAAATAAAACTAAAGTTTGGCGAAAACGAAATTGAAGTTGATTCTAGAGATTTCTACGTTGATAATCAAACTTTAGGTGAAGTTATTGAAAATTTAGCAAAACTTATGGAAGAAAATCAAACTAAACCTATTTATGAAAAACCAACTATTAATGAAATTCCTAAAGAACCAGCTTTTGATAGTCTGAATTCTTTAGAAGATGTTGAAATTTTTGAACCAGAATTCAATGAACCAAAACCAATTTCAGCAGCTGAAATTAAAGATAAGCTCAAAATTTTAGAAAATAACTCATTCTTTAATTCTCCAAGAACTGTCACAGAAACAGTACAACAATTACGAGAATATGGCTGGGTAGCCAGTCCTTTAGATGTGTCTAAAACTTTGGTAAATATGGCATCTAATCGGGAAATATCAAAAAATTCAACTGAGAATAGAACACATTATTTTATTCAAGAAGCACTTCTAATCAACTAATCATATAGTTACATTTTTCACAAGAATCAAAAATTTCACCTTCTAAATGATCAAAATGGGTTTTACAATTATTGCATGTATGATGCATGTCAAAATATCCATCTTCTTCAATTGGTCCTACTTGATTTGATTCTAGTTTTGTACTTCCACATTTAATACAATGACATCCACATTCAATTTTCATATTATCAATTTCCGACAATCTATGTATAGTTGTTACACCTATAGAAATTATTGGGTAAAAAACGAGAAATCCCACTTGAAATAGATGATCATTTTAAACTGTATGGGAAAGAGCCTTGGGAAGTAGAATATGGAGAAAAATGCCCGGTTTGTAATATTAGAATTGATGAATACGGATTTTGTTCATGTGGTTCAAGTGGAGATTAATTTTTACTCTTACGTTTAGCTAAAAATACAGCCACAATTATTCCAATAACTATAATCGCCCCTACATACAAAAAAGGCAAATAATCTATCTGTGAAGTTGAACTTACATCTGGTATTATTGTTCCAGTTATGGAAACAGTCCCTGAACTTTCAGGTCTCATATTTACCCATACATGAGTTCCATTTTCGATATAATCATGAAAAATTATCTTTTCGTCATCCAAAAATACCTCATATGGTTGAGCCAAAAAATTTACAGGGATTGTAATAGTGACAAATTTGTTTTCATCAAATATTTCAAAATTCAATCCATTTTGTTCTTGGTTTAATCCAAATTGATCAACTTCAGCAAAAGTTCTAATTTCAAATGAAAATTCTTCATCAAGAGTCTTTATTTTTTCAGATATTTTTGGTTCCTTTAAGGAATACTCTAAAATCATTTGACAACCATGACACATTATTCCTTTTTTATCACCCAACATAACCGGTTTATTATTAACATAAATCAAATCTGCTTCTTCTGGCAGAAGAAATGATGTACTTTGCAGATAAAGAAAATCCAACGTCCATAGACTATCTTTCATAACCAATTCATCAATTAGATCGTATTTTACAATCACATCTTTTTTTGATGGAAATATCATCAAACTTTCATTGTCCCCAATAGTTCCATATTGAATCTCTTCCTCATCTTCATCCATTACAATTAGATTCTCTTTTTTACCATCTAGTAGAGTTATTTGATGAGGTTCATTTTGTTTTGCAACTACATGTGTTACCTCAACCTCGCCCAAAGAATTGATTTTAACTTCAATTGACCTTTGTTTAGAGTCATCAAAAATTTGGGCGTTAGCTGAAGGAAGTATAATTAAAACTGAAAAAATTATTGAAAACACAATTATTGAATAATTCATCTATTCCACTGTTACACGAAGCATTTTCGCCTCTTCCAAAGGACAATCATTACTGTCTCTTTGTAAATTAACTATCTTATCTGCAACATCCATTCCTTCTATCACCTCTCCAAATACAGTGTATTGTCGGTCCAAAAATGTAGAATCAGCTGTTACAATAAAAAACTGTGAACCAGCACTATCTGGATCTTGTGCTCTTGCCATAGAAACAATTCCCCTTAAATGAGATCTAGAATTGAATTCTGCCTTTACATTATAACCAGGTCCACCCATGCCCCATGAACTCTTATCTCCATTTTTTGTATTAGGATCTCCTCCTTGAATCATAAATCCTGGAATAACCCTGTGGAAAAGAGTTCCATCATAGAATCCATCTCTTGCTAATTTTTCGAAATTTCTTACTGTTTCAGGAGCCAATTCTGGAAGTAATTTAAAAGAAATTTTTCCAAAATTTGTATCAATTATAATATTACTCAATATTCGAGTTCTGCAGTATTACCATAAGAGTCTTTTGCGTAAAAATTTTTAAAAATTATTAAAGATGATAATTTTAAAATGAAAAATTTTCAAATGTTAATCCGCAATTCGTTAATAAAATTATAGTTTTTAACTTTAAGAAAATTTAACCAAGAAATTTTTTAAAGTCGTAAATAACTGGAATCAGATAAATTTCAAAAAAGTCAATTGGAAAAGTTATAGTGTTATATAGAACAAATAAAATAAAAATTCGTTGAATCGTACAAATCAGAGCACGATCATTAAAGAAGCAATTAATTCTTATCTCGACAAGGGAGTTACCGACAAACAAGACATCTATACAAAAGTAGTAGATGAACTTGGAGTTCCTCGACCAACTGTCAGAAGAGTAGCAAGGGACCTTCGAAATGAATTACTAAATAAAATCCAGATCTTGCAATCTGACATGACTAAAACCGCTCCTGAAGAAGACCAATAAACTTGGCTCCTTTTTCTTTTTGATTAAAATCCTCCCTGATACCAAGCATTACTATTATAAGCAATGAATTTTTTGGACTAATTAATGGGACACTTGGGAAACCATTTGGCTACAGTAGTAACAGGAGTTTTTGCAGCAGTATTAACTGGTCTATGGCCTGTTTTGGTTGATTTTGCTCCAATTCTTGAGTTTGTCTTTATCATGGCAGTTCCAATAACTTGGTTCCTAACAGGAATTTGCTGGATTGCTCAAAGGAGCGCTGATTATGCACACAATCATCCATCACAAGCTGCTCATGAAAAAAAAAGCTTGACTAACTCCAGACAGGTTGCTCAAATCTATACAGCAGATGGAAAACAAGCAAGTCAAACCGAAATAAAAGAAGCCAAAACAGAACTTACTGAGGAATTAAACTCTCTTAAAGCAACTGTAAAAATAAAAGATGATGAAATTGAACGACTAAATCAAGAAATTTCCAATTTGCAAACTCTGGTTCAAATTGAATCCCTAAAGACAGAGCTTGCCAACCTTAAGATGTTAGCCTCAAAATCAAAAAAATAAGTTTAATCTTTACAATGGCAACAAAAAATACCATGTTTGTCTTTACATCCTGGACAACTTACAGCCCCTCCATAGTGACACTTGCAAGAACATAGTTCGGTTGGATCTTTATTTGTGCTCATTAACATAGATCTTTATTTTATTATTATATGACTTTTGCACCTTTTTTTCAGAAATGTTGTTTAATTTAGTAATAATTATTAGATAATTTATCATCAATTCTCTAATTCTTTGATGGATTTCTTTTTGATGTCCCTTTCCTAAAATGAAGTAACAATACAATTGTATAGTTCTTTGATCTGTGAAAAATTATTACAACACAAAAGAAAAATTTTCAGAATATTGCGTATTTGAATTTTATGAGTACATAGAAATCAATACGAAATAATTACTCTATTCTTTCATCCTAAAGGCTATTTTTAGAGTTCCATCTACCATTTCACGAAGTCTTTCTTTTGCAGATTCATCTGTCAAAGAATTCTCCGAAACAGAATCTACAGTTAAGAATACTGCCTTGGGATTGGTAATCACTCGATAATACGATAATAACTGTGTTATCATAGTTTGAACATCAACAAATCCAATATTTCCTGCTGCCATAATGACAATTCCTGCCACTTTACCTTCAGTTTTTTTATAATTTACATACTCGAACAAATTTTTTAGGGCTGAACTAAAAAAGGAATTGTAAATAGGAGATCCAATTAGCCAAACATCTGCATCCATAACGTCATTTGCTGCATTTTTTGTTATATCATTATATTCTTCTTCAGGACCTCTATAGCATTCAATTTTTTCCTCAGACAAGTTAAGGAGATTTACATCAACATTTTTGGATTTAACATATTCAAAAACATAATTCATAGCTAGGTGTGTATTACCATTTTTTCTAGGACTTGCAGAAATAATTACAACTTTCATAGCCTACACCATTCCTTTTTGTATTTAAATCTCGATAAATTTTTTACAAAATAAAGACGGGCTTGGAGGGCTTCGATCCCTCGACCTGTAACTTAGGAGGCTACCGCGCTATCCATGTTTCGCGTCTTTTTGACTCTGCGCCACAAGCCCAGCAAAAAAAATACTTGTAATTATTTAAGCGTAATCAAGATTGGTTTTGATTATGTTTTGAATATTTTTCCAATTTGAATTTCTTTTGTCTTCCCATTTTTCATAATAAATCACATCCTCCAATCCAAGTCTTGGAAGCCAACCGGCAGTTTCTAGATCTGGTTTTGATGCAAATTCATCTACATATCCTAAACACAAATAGGCAACGGGAACAACATGATTTGGTAAATTCAGAACTTCTTTTAAAACTTCATTTGAAAGTATACTTACCCAACCAACTCCTACTCCTTCACTTCTAGCTGCAAGCCAAAGATTTTGAATGGCACAACAAACACTATACAAACCCGCTTCAGGAATACTTGATCTCCCTATTACAAATGGGCCAAATTTTGATGGGTCATATGTAACACAAAGATTTACCGGAGATTCTAAAATTCCTTCTAGTTTAAAGGAGAGATATTTTGATTTTTTAGGCTCTTCAATTAATTGAGAAGATTTTTCCTTTTCTTCTTCAAAAGACTTCTTAATCTTAGCTTTGGTTTGAGTATCTTTAACTAGAATAAAATTCCACGGTTGAGAAAAACCAACCGAAGGTGCATGATGGGCAGCATTTAAGATTCTAGATAAAACCTCATCTTCAATAGCCTTAGTTGTAAAGTGAGATCGTACATCTCTTCTAGAATGAATTGCCTTGTAAAGGCCTTTTTTTTCCTCATCCGTGAATTTTTCAGTCATCTTTTGATATTCTATCTTTCATTTGTTAAACGTTAATAATGTCTGCAACTAGTCTTGTTTTTCATTGGGCCGGTAGTCTAGCTGGTTAGGATACCGCCTCGACACGGCGGTGATCGTGAGTTCGAATCTCACTCGGCCCACTTTTTTCTATATTGAAGAATCAAATTCCTTTTCAATTGTGCTCCAAGCACTTTCAGTTGTGATGGTACCTTCAGCTCGGAAACTGGAAACGACATCATCTATAACTGCTTGATAAATCTCATTACTAACTTCGGATTTGTTTAATTCAAATGTATTTTTCAATGGAATTTCTGCACCGGTACTAAAAATAGCTCTACCTGGCATTGCAATGTCAGCTGTTGAATATTGCCCAGATCCTAATAATTCTCCATTTGCATATAGCTGATAACCTATCAAAGAAACTGTAAATGTTTTTTCACTTGGATTTTTTACTAGAAATGTAACTGCCAATTTTGCAGTATTTTCTACTTTGTTTACATTGATAACTTCTACATCTGTCAACTCAATCTCTACTTGTTCTAATTCGGGATTATCAAGACTAGCATACCAAATAATTCCACCCATTAAAGCCAACATAGACGCAATTGCAGCATATACCACAAGTTTACTTTGAAGTGCCAAACCAATGTAAGCACATTCTAATCAACTAAAAAAGGTTGTTAAGATCCAAATACATAATATTTGATTCAATCTAAAATTTCTTGTGGCTATAGAACAAGCTATTCTTACATGGATTCATCTTGTAGCTGCTGCAATTTGGGTAGGGGGTTCTCTTTTCATTGGAATAGTATTTTCACCAATACTAAAAACAATGGCAACTTCAGTTGAAGAAAGAATTCAAATAATGATTAGAGTTGGTAAAAGATTCAACAAAATTGCTGTTCCCTCATTGATTATTCTGATGGGTACTGGATTATACAATTCTCATTTACTTTTGAGTAAACCTGATTTGCTTTTAGCAACAAGCTATGGAACTTTTCTCACAATTAAAATTATTTTAGTAATCTCTTTAATCATAACCTATGCTGTCCATGTTCGTGTAATTCGTAAAGATGTAGAAGAACAGGTCATGTCTAAACAAATGCCACTCCAACAAATTCAAAAATTAAGGAAAAAAATCATAATTTTAGGCGAGATCACAGTTGTACTGTCCGTTGCAATTCTATTCTTTGCAGCCTTACTTGATGCTGGGGTATGAAACCCCTTCAATTCTAACTTCAAAACCAGCGTGTAATTTCCCAATCCCATATTTACAACCAGTGATTTTTGAGGCAACAAAGAGATTCGTCTCTAGATGTTTTGAAATTTTATCCACTTGGAAAACTGTCATTCCATTTGCAAGACTTGCCGGTAACACAAGCATATCGGCAAGATGCTCAT
>JAICHE010000005.1 GCA_025922755.1 Nitrososphaeraceae archaeon | reverse complement strand
TTTAGTTTGTATAAGAAAAGCTAAATTTACTTTCTTTCTTTAATTCTTGCTCTTCCTGTCTTTCTAGCTGCAATGCTTCCCACTTTAGCACCAGGGGGAGCATCACGAGATACCGTAGAGCTTTGGCCAACGTGTTGGTGTCTTCCACCACCGTGGGGGTGAACATAGGCTGCTTGTGCAACACCCCTAACAATTGGATACTTTTGTCCTTTGGCCCTGAAACTACGCCATTTGTTTCCAGCTAGCATAAATGGTCTATCTGTAGAACCCCCACCAGCTAGAGTTCCTATCATTGCTCTGTTTTTTGGATTTAATGTAATGAATTTACCAGATGGGAGTTTTACTGTTACACCCTCCTCACCATGAGAAAAAACTGTTGCATTGGTGCCAGCAGACTTTACAATTGCTCCGCCGTCACCAAAATGCCTTTCAATATTACAAACTATTGTTCCATCAGGGATATTCTGGATACTAATCACGTTTCCTTGTTCAATTTTTGACTTTAAACCAAAATCCAATTTTGTCCCTACTTTGGTTCCAAGAACTGCAGGTACAAATGAAACTGAACCATCCTCAAATCTAACTTTTGCCAGTGGTGCTTCTCTACCACGTTCGTGTACAAGGTCAATTATTTCTCCAGAATGTTGCTCAGATAATGTAAAACGTGGATATTTTGCTTCTTTTCCTACTTTACCAGTAGAAGTAGATCTAAATTGATTTCCTCCACGGCCACGTCTTCTTACTAATGGTCTTTTACCCAAGTAGATCGTTTCCTGCTTACTGTGGATTTTAATCTTGTGATTCTATTATGTTTCCAGCAAAAACACCACAAAGGTATAAAAATTAGACGACTGAATTTCCTTTATGAGTCAAAATGCCCTATCTTTGAAAGTTTTAGAAGCCTATACCAGAGATGTTGGGCGAGGGGTTGCTAGAATCGACTATGACTCTATGGATACACTTGGAGCATCAACAGGTGATGTAATTGAAATTAAAGGAAAAAGAAGAACAGTAGCAAAATGTCTTCCATTATATCCTTCAGATGAAGGAAAGGGGATTATTAGAATTGATGGTTTAGGGCGAAATAATTCTGGAATTGCAATTGGTGATACTATAACAGTAAGGAAAATCAAAGCAGTAGCTGCAGAAAAAGTGGTTGTAGCTCCACTTGAGGCAATTCCTCCTATTGATGAGAGATACCTTGCAGATGCATTAGAAAGTGTTCCTTTGATAAAAGGAGATAATGTTATGGTTCCATATTTTGGTGGACGTTTAACTTTCCAAGTTATTGGAGTTACACCTGCAGCTGATGCAGTGTTAGTTACTCAAAAGACTGTTTTCCATATTGCAGAAAAAGGAGAAACTTTACGAGGAGTGCCCCAAGTTACCTATGAGGATATTGGTGGAATACAAGATGAAATAAAGAAAGTTAGAGAAATGATAGAATTACCATTAAGACATCCAGAGATTTTTGAAAAGCTTGGAATTGAGGCACCAAAAGGAGTTTTACTGTTTGGTCCTCCTGGAACTGGTAAAACTTTACTTGCAAAAGCTGTTGCCAATGAGAGTCAAGCTCATTTCATTAGTATTTCTGGTCCTGAAATAATGAGTAAATTTTATGGTGAGAGTGAAGCTAGGTTAAGAGAAATTTTCAAAGAAGCTAGAGAAAAAGCACCTTCCATTATTTTTGTAGACGAAATAGATTCCATTGCACCAAAAAGAGAAGAGGTTACTGGGGAAGTAGAAAGAAGGGTTGTATCCCAAATGCTATCATTAATGGATGGTTTAGAAGCTAGAGGAAGAGTAATAGTAATTGCTGCTACAAATAGACCAAATGCAATAGATCCTGCTTTAAGGAGACCAGGAAGATTCGACAGAGAAATCGAAATTAAAGTTCCAGACAAAAAAGGGAGAAAAGACATTTTGTCAATTCACAGTAGAAATATGCCATTAACAGATGATGTTGATATTGAAAAAATTGCTGCTGTGAGTCATGGATATGTTGGCGCTGATTTAGAATATCTATGTAAAGAGGCTGCAATGAAATGCCTAAGAAGATTACTTCCAGTACTGAATTTAGAAGAAGAAAAGATTCCACCTGAAACACTTGAGCAATTAGTAGTAAATCACGAAGACTTTCAAAAAGCTCTGATTGAAGTTACTCCTTCTGGAATGAGGGAAGTATTCATTGAAAACCCAGATGTCAAATGGGATCAAGTGGGTGGTTTAGAAGATGTAAAACAAGAGTTGCAAGAGGCAGTTGAATGGCCAATGAAATATCCAGGCCTTTACAATAAACTAGGACATAGAATGCCAAGAGGGATATTACTTCATGGTCCTAGTGGAACAGGAAAGACTCTTCTTGCTAAAGCAGTAGCAACTGAAAGTGAAGCAAACTTTGTCTCTGTTAGAGGTCCAGAATTATTATCAAAATGGGTAGGTGAATCAGAACGAGGAATAAGAGAAATTTTTCGAAGGGCACGACAAGCATCACCTTGTGTAGTATTTTTTGATGAAATCGATTCAATTGCTCCAATAAGAGGAGCTGGAGGAGAAACTGCAGTTACTGAAAGAGTTGTAAGTCAATTATTAACCGAATTAGATGGAATGGAAAACATGCATGGCGTGGTGGTTTTAGCTGCTACAAATAGGGCAGATATGATAGATCCTGCTTTGCTTAGACCAGGACGATTTGATAAAATTATTCAAATTCCACTTCCAGATAAAGAAAGTAGAAAGAGGATTATCCAAATTGGTGCAAAAACGATACCAGTTATCGATGATCCAAATGATCCACAACATGTTGATTATGATAAGATTGCAGAATTAACTGATGGTCTTAGTGGTGCAGACACTGCAGCAATTTCCAATACCGCCGTTTCCTTGGTTATTCACGAGTTTTTGGACAAACATCCAGATGTTAAGGACGTAGAAAAAAGTTCTGAGAATGCCAAAGTAACTATGAAACACTTTGAGGAAGCCGTAAAGAAGGTTCGTGAACAAAAGGATCTTAAGCTGGGCGAAAAACTAGTTGCCTCCTATTACAGGTAGTTTTTATTAAATAGACAAAAAGTAATTCTCATAAATGCCTGAATATACTGGTTATAGAGGAACCTCTTTAGAATTTCTAAAATCCAATAATTTGGTAGTTGGAGATTCAGTCAAAATAACATCAGATTTAACATATTCTGGAATAATTATGCCCAGATATGAACACCAGGATGACAAACATATTGTTCTTAAATTGAATAGCGGTTACAATATTGGTTTAGACTTAGACCAAATTTCTAAAGTAGAAAAATTGTCTTCTTCTGAAAAAATTAGAAATATAGAACAAAAAATAAAGAAAAACCCTTCACTTCCAAATATTCTTCTTTTGTCCACAGGTGGAACCATTGCAAGTAAAGTAGATTATAGAACAGGTGCAGTTACCCCAATTTTAACAGCTGAAGAATTGAATTCTTCAGTACCAGAGCTTTCTAAAATGGCAAACATTGACACTGAAGTTTTGTTTTCTGAATATTCTGAAAATATTATGCCAGATCACTGGTTACAAATTGCAAACAAGTTAGTAGAGTTTGCTGATTCAAAGTATTCTGGTATTATTATTGCTCATGGGACAGATACAATGCATTATACATCATCCTTTCTTTCCTTTGCTTTAGCAGGGTATCCAATTCCTGTTGTTCTTGTAGGTTCACAACGATCTTCTGATCGTGCTTCATCTGATGCAGCACTAAATCTTATTGGTGCAACTAGATTTCTTGTTGAATGTAAAACTAATGGCGTTTATGTTGTAATGCATCATGATGAAAGCGATGAAACTATTTCTTGTCATTATGGCACTAGGGTAAGAAAAAATCATACCAGTAAAAGAAGTGCTTTTGAAACGATTGGAGACAATCCAGCTTACCTAATTATTGATGATAAAATTCAAAAGAATGCCAAAGATGATTATTTTAAGACAAGTGAATTTACTCCCAAAATTAATTTGGATGCCAGGGTAGCTTTGGTAAAATATTATCCAGGATATAGAGCAGATCTTTTGGAAAAAATTATTGATATGGATTACAGGGCAATTATTTTTGAGGGTACTGGTCTTGGGCATATTGGTAAAATTTTGTATGATAATGTAAAAAAAGCCCACGAAAAGGGAATTTTTCTAGGAATGACTTCTCAGTGTATTGATGGGAGAGTAGGCATGACGGTTTACGAAAGTGGTCGGGATTTACTTAATTTAGGAATAGTTCCCTTAGAGAATATGATTCCAGAAGTTGCTTTGGTAAAAGCAATGTGGGTTTTAGGTAATTCAGACAATCCTGAGGAAATAAAGAAAATAATGCTTGAGAATATTTCCTCTGAAATGTCAAAATAAAAGAGGGTAAAAAATGAGTGAATTTTCTTTTGAAGATGCGGGAGTAAAGGTTGGATTAGAGATTCATCAACAGTTGAATACTAATAAAAAATTATTTTGTAATTGTCCACCCATAGAGTCAGATGAATATACTAAAAAATTTCAAAGAAAATTACGTGCTGTAAAAAGTGAATTAGGAGAATATGACCCAGCAGCACTGTTTGAAAAATCGAAATCAAAAATTATTTCTTACTATGCAAATTCTCAGAGTAGCTGTCTTGTGGAAGAAGATGAAGAACCTCCTCACAATTTAGATAAAGATGCTAAAAATTTGGCTTTGATTATTGCTTCTTCATTAAAATCAAATATTTTTAGTGAAATTTATCCAATGAGAAAAACTGTAATTGATGGTTCTAACACAACTGGTTTTCAGAGAACCATGTTAATCTCACAGGGAGGATTCATTGAAGTGGAAGGAAAAAAAATTGGAGTTCAATCAATTTGCTTGGAGGAAGATGCTGCAAAACTAATTGGAGATCAAGGATCAATTAGAGAATACAGTCTTGATCGTCTTGGAGTTCCCCTAGTTGAAATTGCCTTAGAACCAGTTGAAGGAAAACCATCACAAATTAAAAAAATTGCATTATCCCTTGGTAAGCTTCTAAGAAGTACAAAAAAAGTTACCAGAGGAATAGGATCTATACGACAAGATGTTAATGTATCTGTAAAAGATGGAGGTGCAGTAGTAGAAGTAAAAGGAGTACAGCAACTAGATCAACTTGAAAAAATAGTAGAATTTGAGGCTAAAAGACAGTATGGTTTAATCAAAATTGCAGAGAAATTAAAAAAATCAAAATTTGAAGAGATTACTAAAGATTCTGTTCGGGAAATAACCGATGATTGGAAAAGTTGTAAATCAAAAATAATTCAAAAAGCTCTTAAAGATAATTCGATAATAAAGGTATTAAAAATTCCCGACTTTGCAGGAATGTTTGGTTATTCTCCATATGAAGGAATTAGATTAGGAAAAGAGATCGGACAATTAGTAAAATTTTATGGAATTGGTGGAGTTTTTCATTCCGATGAATTACCTAATTACGGCATAGAAGAAAAGGACATAGAAATTGTAAAAAATCTTTTGAAAATTAATGAAAATGATGCGTTTTTAATTATTGCCGCTCCAGCAGTAAAAATTGATTTGGCTATTGAATCAATCATAAATCGAATCAATTTTGCAAACAAGGGAGTTATTGCTGAAACTAGATTGGCAACTCCTAATGGTGATACAGTATTTCTTAGACCTCGACCTGGAGCATCAAGAATGTATCCTGAAACAGATGTGCCACCAATCATTGTAACAAAAAAAGAATTAGAAGTTGCTGAGAAGAATATACCAAAATCATGGGACGAGTCACTTAAGGAACTGCATGAAAAATATAACTTGAATTTTCAATTAGCTGAACAAGTTTTTGATTCCAAGTATATTGATTTATTTGAAAAAATATCTTCAAAACCTCAAATCAATCCAACCTTTGTTGCATCTATCTTATGTTCTTCTATTACCAATTTAGAGAGAAATGGTTTGAATTCAAAGCTACTCACCAATGAAGAGATAGAAAAGACATTTGAATACTTGCAAAATGGAAAAATAACAAAAGAATCAATTGAAATAATTTTTGAAAACATAATGGAAGGAAAATCCAATTCTTTAGATGAGGCCATCAAGAATACCTCGATTGAGACACTGGATGAGGCCAAATTAGAGGAAATAATTGAAAAAATAAGCAATGAAAACAAAGGAATTATTGAAAATCAAAAAGAAAGGGCCATTGGTCCTTTAATGGGAATTGCTATGAAAAATTTAAGAGGAAAAGCCTCAGGGGAGATGATAAATAAACTCCTCTTAAAAAATATCAAGAAAATTTTGGGAAATTAATTGAGAAATTTTATGCGGGAGGTGGGATTTGAACCCACGAACTCCTAAAAGATAAGGATCTGAACCTTACGCCGTTGGCCAGGCTGGGCGACTCCCGCAATTTTGAATTCAAAAATCTAGAATAAGTTTCTTTATTACTTGGTTTTTTAAAATTTGTTTCAATAAAAAAGGAATGACAAATGAAATTCAGAGAAATCTATTGTAGTAATTGTAAAAAAATTCTGGGACGATACAATACAAAATATTATGATTATGAAAAAATTAATGAAATTTTGAAATCAGGTCATTCTTTACATGTTAGAAAAGGTCATCAAGTAATAATTAGAGATTTTATCAAAAAACAAAATTAATTTTGTATTTAGATTGGCAGATTTTTTTAATTATTCAAATGAAGTTTGAAATTCTTCGAGGAGATTTTTTTGGTGTTTACTTAGTTTTTTTGGAATATTCACAACAATTCTAACATATTGATCACCTCTACCTCTTGAGTTCATTCGAGGTAACCCCTTTCCCTTCATTTTGATTATGGTATTTGGTTGACTGCCTGATTCAATTTTTATTTTTTCTGATCCATTAAGAATTGGAACCGTTACTTCTTTACCTAAAGTGGCATCAATCATAGAAATATCTTGGTCATAAAAAAGATCTGCCCCGTCTCTCTTAAAGTTCTGATGTGGTTGAACTCTAATTCTTACAATCAAATCTCCATTCATACCACCAGGAATTTCATCACCCTCATTAGGAATCGTATAATCTCCATTATCCACTCCGGGAGGGATTTCGAAAGTTATTTTTTTAGTTCCTTTTGTCTTTCCATTCCCTTTACATTCACTACATGGCGTTTCAACAATAGATCCTTTTCCTCTACATGATGAGCATGGTTCAACAGTAACAAAAGAAGCAAATCCCATACTTCTGCTTTTTCGAACCTGGCCTTGTCCATTGCAACTAGTACAAGTTTTTTGAGAGGTTCCAGGTTTACATCCAGAACCATTACATGTATTACATTCAATGGTTTTTTTCAAATCAATTTCCATTCTTTTTCCAGACAAAACGTCTTCTAGGGTGATTGAGGTTTCATAGAGAAGATCAGAACCTCTTTGTTGTTGTGCACCAAAACCTCCTCTTCCAAATATGGATTCAAAAATAGAGTCAAATCCTCCACCGCCACGACCAAAAATATCGTTAAAATTAGCACTTGCGCCTTGGAAAATATCATCTCTGCTGTATTTTCCATCAACACCTGCATGTCCATATTGATCGTAAATTTTTCTTTTTTCAGGGTCAGAAATAACTGCATATGCCTCAGAAATTTCCTTAAAGTGTTCAGCTGCCTCTTCAGATTTATTTCGGTCAGGATGGAATTTTAAAGCTAGTTTCCTATACTGTGATTTTATTTCATTGATAGGAGTATCCTTTGAAACTCCTAAAACTTCATAATAATCTCGTTTTGCAGCCATGAATTATTCTTTAGTTATTATTGGTGTATAAACGATCGATTTTTCAAAATTAGTTATTTTTTGTTTCTTCAGTTGACGAGGATTCAGATTTCTGCTCGCTGGAAGTTTGTTCCTGTTGTTCCCCGGTGGCTTGTCCTTGTTGCTCTGTCCCTCCTTGGTCTGCACTTGGAGGAGGTGTGGCATTTTTGTAAAGCTCTGTAGTTATCTCATTTACAGTTGTTTTTAATGCCTCTAATTTTGGTTTAAGTTCTTCTATATCTTTATCCAATACTTCTTTGACTTCTTTTACAGCATCAGTTACTTTGATTCCTTGCTCTTGAGTAATTTTGTCTTTAAGATCGTGATTAACTAATTTTTCAGTAGTGTAAATAAAACTTTCAGCTTCATTTCTAAGATCGATTTTTTCTTTTTTCTTTTTATCCTCTTCAGAGAATTTCTCTGCATCTTCTTTGAGTTTTTCTATTTCATCTTTAGATAGTTTTGTTGATGATTCAATTGTAATAGTTGCTTCCTTTTGAGTTCCAAGGTCCTTTGCTGTTACATTGATAATTCCATTTGCATCAATATCGAATTTTACTTCTATTTGTGGAACACCCCTTGGTGCAGGAGGTAGATCTGTTAGATTAAAGCTTCCTAGAGAAACGTTGTCGTTTGCCATAGGTCTTTCTCCTTGGACCACATGTATTGTTACAGCAGTTTGATTATCGGCAGCTGTAGTGAAAACTTTACTTTTTGATGTTGGAATTGTTGTATTTCTCTCAATGAGAGGTTCTCGAACTCCTCCCATAGTCTCGATTCCCAGGGTTAATGGAGTTACGTCCAATAATACAATGTCACTGGTTACGTCTCCGGCAATAATACCAGCTTGAATTGCTGCTCCCATAGCAACTGCCTCCATAGGATCGACTCCAGATTCAACTTCTTTTCCAATTACTTCGCTTACAAATTTTCTTACTAATGGTATTCTTGTAGGTCCCCCTACCATTACTATTTTATTAATGTCTGATTTGGATAATTTAGCATCTTCAAGAGCTTTTTCTATGGAAGGTTTACATTTCTCAATAATAGGTCCAATTAGTTCATCTAGTTTTGCTCTTGTAATTCTTAATTCAAGATTCTTTGCTCCTGATGGATCTTGAGCAATAAATGGAAGGTTGATGTCAGTTTCCATGACAGTAGACAGTTCGATTTTTGCTTTTTCGGCCGCCTCTCTAATTCGTGTCATTGCGGTATTGTCTTGAGAAAGATCTAATCCTTCTTTCTTTTTGAATTCATCAACTACGTAATCGATAATGACTTTATCCATATCAGTTCCCCCTAATTGAGTATCTCCAGAAGTGCTCATTACCTCAAAAACACCACCACCCATTTCCATGATTGTGACGTCTAAAGTTCCTCCACCAAAATCAAAGACAAGGATCTTCATGTCTTCTTTGGCTTTGTCTAAACCAAAAGCTAATGACGCAGCTGTTGGTTCATTAATTATTCTTACAACATCTAAGCCGGCAATAGTACCTGCATCTTTTGTAGCTTGTCTCTGATTATCATCAAAATAAGCAGGGACTGTTATCACTGCTTTTTCAACAGTTTCTCCAACAAACGCTTCAGCATCTTTTTTAATTTTCTGAAGGATGAATGAGGAAATTTGTTGAGGTTTGTAATCTTTTCCTTGAATCTTAAAAACATGATCACTTCCCATTTTTCTTTTTGCAGCAACAATAGTATTATCAGGATTAGTTACAGCCTGTCTTCGAGCTGGTTCACCAACAAGAAGATCTCCATCTTTTGAAAAAGCCACTACTGAGGGAAATGCCTTTCCTCCTACAGTGGCACCTTCGGCAGCAGGGATAATTGTGGGCTTTCCACCCATAATTACGGCAGCAGCCGAATTACTTGTTCCTAAATCGATTCCTATTACTTTAGTCATTTTTTATTTCTCCGTGTTTTTTTGAAATTTCTACTAATGATGGTCTAATAACTCTATTTTGAGAAATATATCCCTTCCTGATTTCTTTGACAATTGTATTGTCATCAAGTTTAGGATCATTGACAATAGAGATTGCTTCATGTAGATTTGGATCAAAAATTTCTCCCAGTGCATCAATTGGAGCCACACTGTATTTTGCAAGTAGTGAATCCATATTTTTTACGATTGAGTCCAGTCCTTTTGTATTCTCATCATTTTTTGAAAAAGCTTCTTTTGCTCGCTTGAAATCATCATAAATGTTAAGGAATTCTAACATAAATTGGGAGATCTTGTTATTTATTCCATTTTCAATATCGGATTGTGTTTTCTTGCTTAAATTTTGATAATCTGCAATAGCATGTTTTAATTTATTTTCTAAATCTTGCGATTTTTGTTTTTCTTCGTTAAGAGAATTTTGTAAAAGTTCTAAAGAAATTTCCTCGTTATTGTTATCCTTTTCTTCACTGATTGTTTCATTTTCAGAAATCACATTAACAGGAATAGAATCATCATCATTAGACATTTCAAACACAGTAACTGATAAGCTAATTTATACTCTTATTGGATTGTTTCACATAAGGGATTGGCCTTTACAATAATGAGGCTAGAATCTTTTTTGTTTTTTTCTATATTTTCAAAATCGGATTTGGAGCAAGCAACAACAATGGTTGTTTTGTCACTATGAAAGAGATCTAAATGGGGATCTTCATAAGCTTCTACATCTCCAATATAATCACGTAGTCGCGAAGTTAGATTTTGTAGCATTTCTATTTTATCTCCGCGCATGGCATGCTGATCAAGTGTCCAAGAGATAGCAATCTTTGTTCTGCTAGCTTTAAGATCATTTTTCTTTAAAGTAGCACGAATTTCATCGATTAGTCTTTTTATGTATCCGTCAATTCCTTTAACACTTCCATTTATTAGATACATCAAAGTATTTGCTCCTTCAAATGAGGAACCTAATGATTTGAGATCATACAATCCTGTAACCATATCATCAAGAAAAATTTCTTGAAAGTCATCTGATGAAAGGTCATTTTTTGTTATGTCGTCTTGAGCATATTTGCAAACCTCTAGTATACTACAAAGACTAGAAAATCTAGATAGAACACTGATTGCATGAAAATGTTCCGAAGAGGAAATTGCAACAAATTTTTTTTCTTTTTTTCCTGTGGATAAAAGTTCTGCAAGTTTTTGATCTTCTTTTCCGTTAAAAGAGCCTATTGTTTTTGGTTGTTGAGTTAAGTCCTCTAAAGGATAATAAAAATAAGAAATTTGTTTTCCTATTTCCAATCCTGTTACATGCTCTAATAGCGAAATATTTTCATTATTTCCACCAAATCCAGTTGGAAGGGTATACACCACCGAACTGTTTTTCTTAAGTGAGCTAGTAGCATCTTTGAATTTTGAATGAATCTCTGTTTTGATATCTTGACCCGTTTTTCTAACCCTTGGAGTAAAGAAAAGATATTGAGCTTTCGAAATTGCTACATCAATTGGTTCCATGGCCAGTAATGGTTCATCTTCCTTCAATGAAGTAACATTTGGATATATTTTCGCAATTTCAGCTTTCAGTGATATGGCAGAAGGATTTGATTCGTCAATAATGTAAACATCAGCGCCTTTCATAGCCATTTGGCAGGCAATTGCATATCCTTCAGTACTTAGTCCATAAACTACAATTTTTGTGCCAGCCAATGGTGAAGCTACGAAGTGCGCTAAGAAAAACTTATTGTATTTTCAAACAGAAAAGTCGTGGAATAACACTTTAAAGTAAATTGAACATCAAATTTCTTTATCAGGAGCCCGGTAGTGTAGCGGTCAAGCATAGGGGCCTTTGGAGCCCTTGACCCCAGTTCGAGTCTGGGCCGGGCTACTGTTTTTAATTTATTAAAAATCTAATTTTGTAAGAAGTTTTGTTGCAATTATGAATAGTATAGTAGCAATTATTGCAAGAATCCCCATTTCAATTAATACAAATTCTGAAACATTTCCAAAAATTCCTGCTCGTATAATATCAACCAAATAAGTAAGTGGATTTAGGTAAAAAGCTGTTTTTAGAGGTTCTGGCGCTCCTTCTGCCGGATAAAAGGCTGTACTTACAAAAGCAAAGAAAAGAAATGCAGTATTTAGAATTACATTGAATCCTTCACTTGATCTTAATTTAGTTGCAATAATTGATGCCAATGAACCAAACAAAACCGAGCCAGTAATTGCAGCAAATACTATCAGTGGTACCGTTACTATTGAAAAATCAAGAGAGTCAAAAAATACTGGATAACCAATAAGTGCAATAAGAGATGCACTCACCAAACCAATAATTCCTATTGTACAAATGTTACTTAGAATATAATTTGCTCTTGTAAATGGTCCAGACATAATTTGTTCAAACATTCCATATTTTCTGTCATTCCAAATTATAATACCCGAAACAAGAGTGCTATTCATAATATTAAACCCAATCATTCCAGATGCCAAAAATGCAGGATATGCTAAATCCTTAGATCCAAATGGCACTTCTCGAATTAATGAAGTATAAGCAAACCCTGCAATGAAAATGTAGATTATTGGAAAAATTATTTGCCATAATAGAAATGCCGGATTAATAGAGATTGTTAAATTTCTATTAACAAGTCTAATTATTGGATACATTTTCCTCTACCATTTTTAAGAAAATTTCTTCAAGGTTTGTTGGGATTGCTGAAAGATCATCTATTTCTATTGAATTATCATTTAAAATTTTTAAAATTTTCATTAATACTATTTCTGATTGTTCTGAGTGGATTGTAATACTTGTTCCAGTTTGAAAATCTATTTTACAGTCTTGAATTCCAGTAAGAAGTTTTGCAATTTCAGGATGATTTTTTAGTAAATGAATTTTTATCGTCTTATCCTTACCAAATCTATTTTTTAATGCATTAGGGGAATCTATTGCCAGAATTTTACCCTTGTCAATAATAGCAATTTCATCACATAGGTATTCGGCTTCAGTTAAGATGTGAGTTGTAAAGAATATTGTTAATCCTGAATTGACTTTGGTTCTTAGATAATCAAGGAGCTTTCTACGTGCACTGGGATCTAATCCAACAGTTGGTTCATCTAAAAATAAAAGATCCATGTCATGCATGAATTCGCGAGCAACTTGAACTCTTCTTCTTTGTCCGATAGATAAATCCTCATTTCGTTTTTTACGAATATCAACTAGATCAAAGTCCTTTAGGAGTTGTTCCATTCTAAATTTACGCTCGTTTTTGGGAACATTCCACATCATTCCATATTTTTCAAGGGATTTTTCTACAGTCAAGGTGGGCTCATAACTTGGTTGTTGCAAAACCACCCCAATCTTATGGCGTACTTGAAGGGGATTCTTTATAGCATCTATTCCTAAAATATTCAAGGATCCTTCTGAGGGTTGGATTAAAGTAGTAAGTAGTTTGATTGTTGTAGATTTTCCTGCGCCATTTGGTCCTAAAAAACCAAATACTTGCCCACTTTTTACCGACATGGTTATGTCATCTACAGCTTGAACATGCCCATAATTTTTTGATAATTTATTTATGATAATACAGGACATGGCCAATTTGCGATCTTCTTACTAATTTAGTTAATGAAATTTTTATTAATAGACCTTGTTTACAAACAATGAATTGTCTGAATTTGAAACTTTAATGAATAAACTACTAGAACAAAAACCAGAATTAACCAGATCCGATATTGAAGAATTAATTAAGCAAAAAAAAGAGAAGATTGGGGCAGGTTATCTTACTGATCAGGGAGCTGTGTTTCTAATTGCTTCAGATTTTGGAGTTTCTCTGTCAGAACCTCTAAAAGTAGAGATGGGGTTAAAGGACCTCTATGCGGGAGCCAAAGAAATTTCTCTTGAAACTAGAGTTCTCAATATGTCACCAGCCAAGCAATTTTCAAGAAAAGATGGTTCCTCATTCTTTCTAAGAAACATGACAGTATATGATAATAATTCTACAGCTAGTGTAAAACTTTGGGATGAAAAGGCAAATTTGCCAGGAATTGAAAATATCAAGCCGGGAGATTTAATAAAAATTATCAAAGCATATGTAAAATCAGATCTTAATGGAGAACCCACCATCAACATTGGTTCTGGATCTAATTTACAAACAACAGAAAATGATAGCGACATTCCCAAGATAGACAACATTACAAAAGATGTTAGTGAATTACAAGAAGGACAAAAAGATTTGGTAGTTTCAGGAGTTGTAGACGGGATGATAACAGGCATGGAATTTACAAATTCGCGTGGACAGCCTGGGAAGGCTCTAAGAATGAGAATAAAAGGAAAAGATGGAAATTCTATGAAGGTTGTTTTATGGGGTCAGGATGAATCAGTTATCCCAAATATGATATCTCAAGATGCTAAAGTTAGATTGTTAGGAGTCAAAGTTAGATCTGGAAATCAAGGAATTGAAATTCATGGTAACGAATCAACCATAATTGAAATTGAAGGAGGAAAAGAAGCAGAACCAATCATTGCAAGAATTCTTTCAATGTCTACTAACGATAGTGGGAATAAAATGATAATAGGTGTCGATAAAGATAAAAAATTATTCAACATAAGTGATTTTTCAAATTCAACAAATGTTTTCAATGAAGGGGATGTTATAGAATTAATGCCTTCAAAAGCTTATGGTAATTCTGTTACGCTGGATGATAATTCATTTGTAAGAAAGCTAGATGATGATGAAAAAATTCCTTCATTATCTAAAGTTAGGACAAAAATTAACGATGTGAAAGTTGATGGAAATTATTGTATAGAAGCAATAGTTTTGAAAGTTCCAGAAAGAAGAGAAGTTCAAACAAAATCCGGTGAATCTATAGCATTATCTGAAATGTTCGTGGAAGATGATACAGGTCAAATTTGGGTTAAAGGATGGAGAAATCAAGCTAGATTAATTGAAACTTGTGAAATCGGTGAAATTATTTCAATAACTGGACTTAATGCTAGATCTGGGCTAGAAGGTAGAATTGAATTATTTTTGACTGCATTTTCTAAAATCACCAAGAAAAATTAAGAATCCCAAAATCCTCGAGTAACTACGTATTGCCTTTCAGCTTCGTAGATTTGTTTGAAAATTATTTCTTCATCAACCATATTTCGTAAAATACGGGCGGCGGTATCTGCTCCAACACCATATCCAGATAGAACGGTAATGGCCAATTTTCCAAAATTTTCAATCAAAGAAGCTACTTTCCAGGCTCGATCAAACTTCTTTTTTTCATCTGAAGTTAGTTTTTTTCCTTGGTGTTTCTTTCTTATTATTTTTGGAAGATCATAATCAGAGTAGAAAGTTGCAGTGATTTGTCTTGATTTACAATAGGGACAAATTAAAGAATCTACTTCGTTAGTTTCAGTAACACGTTCCCATTTTCCACATCTTGCACAAACTAATCGATGTTTTGTTTTGGCAAGTCTTGCTTTAACAAGATCAAGAATACCTTTGTCAAGGTTGACAGGAGATGAATAATATTTTGTTGTGTGATCTAGAATTGGTTCGGCAAGTTTGGAGAATTGATCAACTTCTATCCATTTTACCAAAATTAAATTTTCTCGTATTTTTTTTAAAATTTTATCAGTATTTTGTAAATCATATTTATCATGAAATAATTCTCGTAATGCTTCCTTTACAAGTGGTGTTTTTGAATATCTTTCATATAAAAATCGAGCAGATTTTTTTTCATAAATTGCTCCCCTTCTCACAACTCCAAATTTTTTGGCAACACACCAAGTTCTCCAATTTACGTTATGTGTTCCTTTCAAAGAAGCAGAAACCATTGAAGAAAGATCATAATCATCTTTCAATACTTCGAGAAATATTTTTTCAGATATTCGAGATCTTGATGATAAAACAATTCTATATCCATCAGAACGAGAGTCAACTAGAAATCCTAGAATTGAAGATAGCATTGAAGAGAGAACAGTGGCAAGTGTTGAATTTATTTTTGTTCCAAAGCATGAATGTATTACTATAGATCCTTGAGATCTTGATGATTCAACTAGTATTGTATTTTCATTTGGAATGTAATCAAAAGATAATTTTTCAATTGTGTGATTTATTAATTTGAGAGAACCATTTTTTACTTTAGTCCTAAATTGTCCTACCTTGTTTGCAGTCCTAAAGTCTATAGGAATACTTTCTCCTTCCCAATACGGAACGGTTATCCCTCCACCTCTAAAGGGTTCAACATTTACAGTGAAAGATTTTTCATCAACATTAAGAATTCTCCATTGTGAACCCTTTAGAACAAAAATATTTCCTGAATCTCCAAAATCACCCACAAATCTCTGGTCAAGTGAACCAATGATTTTTTTGCCTACACTATCAAAAACTTTGAATTTAAGAATATCAGGGATGGTAGAAAGGTTTTCAAAATAATATTTGAAGGCGCCTCCCTTTTTCCTAAAATTCATTTTTGTTCTATCAAAAAAAATCAGATAATTAGAATCAAGTAAATCTAGAACACTAACCAAATCCTCTAATGTTAAATTTCTAAATGGATATGCCTGTTTCAATGTTTTAAATGCTGTATCAACAGAAATTTCGCCTAGTTGCATAGTCAAACCAACGAGATGATGTGCAAGAACATCAAGAGACCCATCGTGTATTTTTTGCTGTTCGATGGAACCTTCTTTAATTCTCTCTAGAATTGCTTTAGCTTCAAATTCATCATCAGAAGTATTTGTTATAATCAAGCCTTTAGCTGAAGCGTTTCTATTGTGCCTACTCCGTCCAATTCTTTGCACTAATTTTGAAACTTGTCTTGGAGAACCATAATGAATTACCAGTTCCACTGAGCCAATGTCAAGCCCCAATTCTAGAGAGGAGGTACAAACAACGATTCCTCGTTTTCCTTCTCTGAGAGAAGTTTCTGTATCTTCTCTAACTTCTTTTGATAATGATCCATGATGAAGCTCAATGTTTATAGAAGATTTTTCTTTTAAAATTGATGCCATAAATTCTGCTTCTCCTCGTGTATTTGTAAAAAGCAAAATGGGTGAATTCAAATCTAAATCTTTAACATATTCAATAATTTTTTCTGCAACATCTGAAATTGTCCCTTCAACATATTTTACTTCTACATCATATTCTCTTACCGATGAGTCTCTAATTATCTCACATTTTCTTTTGGTTCCAACCACAAATTTTGCTGCTTCTTCAAAATTTCCTACAGTGGCAGATAATCCAATTTTTGTAAGAGGGAATTGAGAATTTAATTGGAGTCTTTCTATACTTAAAGACAGTTGGGAGCCTCTTTCACTCCCAAGTAGTTCATGTACCTCATCTATAATGATCCATTCAAGATCAGATAAAGCATTTAGCATCTTGATTTGAGTAAGTAAAATGACCAATGTTTCAGGGGTGGTTATCAAAATATCAGGAGGGTTTTCTGTTATTTTTCTTCTGGCAGTCTGGGTAGTATCTCCATGTCTAATTTCAATAGAGAGATTACAATTATGAGCGTACTTTGTGATTCTTCTAAATACATCTCTATTCAGAGCTCTTAATGGAGTTACATAAAGTACCTTGATTTTTCCTATTTTTTTTGAATTTTTTACCAGAGAGAAGATTGGAATTACAGAACACTCAGTTTTTCCAGAACCTGTGGGAGCTATTAC
>JAICHE010000004.1 GCA_025922755.1 Nitrososphaeraceae archaeon | reverse complement strand
GCTCTTAGTTTTTTTACGCTGAATGCATCATACCCAAGCATTTGGAGTTTTTCATCCCATCCATCATCCATTTCATCAATCAAAATTTTTAGTTTTGCCACAACAATAATGGAAAAAAAATCAATATTAGTGTAAGTTTGAACAAAAATTAAGTAATTTCTTTTTTATTCATTACACAAATCAAAAAGCGTTTCACAGAATAGATCTAATCTTTTTGGTAAAACTCCATCAAACCATGCAGTTTCTTCGTTAATATTACTGCCCTTAAAGACAGACTCAAGTTTATTTCCTTTAAGGAAGGTTGTTTCATTTTCAAAAAGTAATCTGATTTTCTTTTGGGTTTTTAGATGAATTTTTTTATAACTAGTAGCAACATCAATTTGAATTAAATAATTGTCATCAACAGGATTCTTTTTAGCCTTGACAAATGGTTGTTTATTCTTCTGGCACTCTCTATAAAATTTGTCAAATTCAAACATTTTTGAATCAGCTAGAAATTTTTTCATTTCAAAATCTCCTTTAAAAATAAATTTTTGTTCTAAAGATCAGATGTGATTTTTTTAATTTTGGTTACTATTCGTATCTTCTTTTCAATTGACATTTCTGGCTCCATTGTAAAGTAAATGATGTTTCTTTTGGTATATGCAACCATCTGAGTTACTTTTTCTCTTTCCACATGTACATATCTGACTTTCCCAAGGGAACGATCAAATTCTTTTCTCATGGTCCTTCTTTGTGCAACTTGTTTGCAAAAATGTTCCTCTTCTTTTTGGGTTTTCAAGGAAGTTTTACCACCTTTCATTATTGCTTCTCGTATGTTTCCTTTGGCGTCAATAATGGCAGCAAATCTCATTTTTGGATCCAAATTAATAATATCTTCCACAATTTTTAGCAAATCAATTTTTTTTGTTGCCATGTATTGATTTGAAAATTTGCTAAATATATTCTATTGAAACTGTTATAGGATATTGTAAAAAATCAGATCCTAAATCAATATTTTATATGTATTATTGATTTTTGTATAAAGATTAAACTAGTGATGGACAATCCAAGAATGATAACAGAAAAAAATCCAAACTCGGGGACGATTTTTGTCCCCACTATGGTAATTTCATTAGCACTTTCAGATAACTCAATTTCAATCGTGTTTATCTCCCCATCAGGCAAATAGTCAAATCTCAAATTTTTTTCACCGTTAACAAATATGGCATAAGGCCCTTCAATCAAATCAGATGGCAATAATAGCATTAAATTATAATCATTTGATTTAGGATCATTTGAAATTAGGAATGTGATTGACTTGTTATTTTCATTTATCATAGGATCAGAAATAATTCCACTATATTGATAATCTACATTAAAAAGTGTTAATCCATCTCCTACATCTTTACCAACATCTGGAATTATTTTATAGCTATCTGTCACTGTCACGACCCCGGTCATCCAAGGATGGATCAAACAAAAATAAGGGTACCTGCCTTTTTCTGTAAAAGTAAACTTGTAAGACTCTCCTGGAACTAAAAAGTTTGTTCCGCCAAATATTCCATCAGGGCCATCCTCTAAAGTACCTGACGTGATAGTATGTTTGGCCTGATCTCCATTTTTCCAAACAATAGTGTCTCCGAGTGAAATTTCTATATCACCAGTAGCCTCTCCAGTTTTTTCATTTTGCCAAAAATATGGGGCATCTGGGCTTGCAGAACCAGTGGGCATGTTAATGTCAAAAGTTTCCGCGTTAGCATAATTATTGAGAGGAACCAAGAATAGAATTAGCAAAAATAAAAAATAATATTTTCTCATAGCCTACAATACAAAATTGACCTAAAATTGCTTTCTGTTTTAAAATTATTTTGTCAAATACAGAAGATATCATGAATTGTTGTTGTTTATTAGGTGGCTTTGAAATATTCAAGACATGAGGATTGGAATTGCAATCATAGTTTTTGGAATAATCATGATTATTTTTGGTCTAGTGTTGTTTTATTCAATCCCTACAGACCCTGGTTTAGATGATTCTTTACGTTCTCTTAAACATGGAGGAACATTTGTAGGTTTAATGGGAATCGGAATTGTTATGGCAGGAATCCTTCTCCGCCTCATGGGAAGGGAAGAATCGCCAATTCAAGAAGATTTTGGTGTTTGAGACTATTTTGAAAAAAGTATTTTTTTGAAATTTGCTACCGGAATAACAAATTTGCAAGATTTACAAAATAGCAATTCCTTTCTATTTAGGTCACTTATTGTAGATTCTATTTTTCCACAATACAATGATTCTTTTTGACAGTCAGGACAGCATGCATTCAACCGAATCATTCCTTGTTGTGTTTTCAAGTCCATGAGTAAAATAAAGCCTCCATGCTATATTAGCACCCAGAACAAATTCTCCTAGTGCTAAAAATTTTGCTAGGGTTGATTAAGAAATTATAATAATGCAAAAATAAAACCCTAGAGATTGTCCGAAAAAATTTGGTTAGGTGGAATATATCTCAAAGATGAGGGAGGGTATGACATAATTTTACGATCTCTGAATCACTACAAAAAAAGATTAATGACTGTAGATAAAAGCCCAGAGATTAAAGATTCTGCAGCAATGTTTGGAGGGATTTTAAAGCAAGCTGCGATGAAAACAATTCCACAGATTGATGAAATAACCCAAAAAATCCAAAACAGTCTATCAGATCCTCAGTCAATATCAACACTAAATGAAAATATTGCATTTCTTGAAAAAGCACTTACCTCTTATGAAACCGACATTACAAAAGCTCAAGATACAGGGCACGAATATTATCTAAATTTAATCGGCGATTTGCCTAGGGTAAAAAAGGATTTAGAGTTAATAAAAATAGCAAAATCAAAAATACGGCAGTTTGAGTGATTCATAAACCCTGTAAATACCAGTCCAAGTAGGGTTTGAGATTTTTACAAAGTTTTTTCTTTTCCTCTTCACTATCCACATCCGATATTGCATCCATCTTTCCTTTAAGATAGTCTCTAGTGATTTGACTTTTGAATGAATCTTGGATTTGATTTAGTAAACCTAAAAATTCTGCAGAAGAAGATCCATCAAAATCATCTAGGATTTGTCTAGCTTTTGTTTCCAGTGACATTAATTTTTTAAAAATAAACCCATTTTTATTATTTCATTTTGGTTTAATTTACCAAATCATCATCATCCCAAGTTAAACGAAACCTTCCAACTACTCGAAGAAGATTTATTTTTCCTCCTTTTTTAAATTGTAGTCGACAGGAATTTTGAGAAGTGTCCATTATTTCCAAAGAGACATTATCTTGAACGGATTCAAAGGTCGTAGGATTGGAAGAAATTTGTTTCCATTCTTCTGGTTCAAAATCCAAATATAATTTGGTATACATCAATCCCATATCCACTTAAACTAAAACAAGCCAGCATAAAAACCACATTTACTTTTTTGTTATTAGGGCAAATCTGTTGTTAGAAATATCGTCAAGATAAAAACATCACTACTAATTGACCTAAAGTATAACGAATACTACGTAGCCTTTTTTAATCATAATTTGTAATTAGAACAATAGAGAAGTAGGACGATCTTTTGTTGGTCTTTTGACCATCCATTATGTGAACCTACTTCCCGACCTTTAAAGAAAACAATTTCTAATATTCTAAAAGCATTACGAATAGTTTGTTCATTTTTTACCCTTTGTGGGATTTAATGAGCCACATCATCATCTCTCCTTTGCAATGAGGAATCAATTTCGGAATTTAACGCCATTTTGTAGCATTTTACAATATCCTCTTTTTTGATATGAGAAATTCTTTCAATTTCTTCAATCGTTACTTGTTGAGGAATGTTATGAGATATAGCATATACACATACTGCAGAAATTAAAAAAGGAGATTCATATCTAAATGGATTTTTACTGAAAAGTTGTTTGTGTAAATTTTGAGCATCAAGAATATCTCGCTCATGTATCCCTAATTCACAACGAAATTCCTCATAAATCGAATCTATTTTTTCGTCAATCAACGCATTAAATTTTTTTAAAATAGGTTATCAAGTAATGATTGTTCAAAAAACACACATGTTCCTTTAAATCCAAATCCTCAAAACAACTTAAAAAAATATAGATCGAATAAAATGTTAAACAAAAAAGTAATGGCTCAGACTTGAGTTTCCCCTCGGGCCTGAACCGCGGTCAGAGCTTAAGACCAAAAACGCTTTGTTATTTGGTGACAGCTCTATTTTGGATTTTTTTCTTATAACGATAAGGTAAAAATCAGTGTTAACATTATGTTTGTTTAAAAAAACAAACAAACTTTTGTAAAATTCAAAATTTGAGTTTTTAGAAATTCTTTACTCTTTGTCAATGAATTCGTTGATACCAGGTGGTTCTGGTGCCAAGCCTTTTCTCTTTCTAATATCTGCAATAGCTGTCTGAATCATAGATTTTGGAACTTCAGCCCATGCCTTAAAGGAAGTATTCCATGTGGCACGTCCTGCTGTTTGGCCTCTCATTTCTTCTGATAAGGTAAAGGTTTCTGAAGCTGGAATTTCTCCCGTGATAATACTGCTTGCACCTTTTTGTTGCATGTCAAGTACTTTTCCTCTTTTTCCAGAAAGAACGGTTGCAACATTACCTACCAAATCAGTTGGAACCCTTACTTCAATTGCAAGCATTGGTTCAAGTATTGTAGTACCAGCAGTTAGCAAAGCACCCATACATGCACGTCTTGATGCAGGTCCTAATTGAGATAAACCTCTGTGTGCTGTATCTTCGTGAGGCACAAAATGCGTAAAGGTAAATTTACAATCCCTCATTTGCTCTTTACAAAGAGGGCCTTCTTTCATTACTTCATCAAAACCAGAATTGATTGAATCAGTTGATTCATGAACAAATTGCACACCTTTTGTGCCATTAATCAAAACATTTCCACGAGAATCAAATTTCATTACTCTTTTAATGGTATCAGTATCCCATCCTTCCTTCTTAAGCAGATCTGCTACTACTTTCTTATCTTTCAAATCACTAATCTCGCCTGTTCTTAGCATGTGTGCAATGTTTGGTTCTAGTGGTTCAACTTTCATGAAGATTTTGTTGTGTCTGTTAGGGGATTTTGACATGATTGGCTCACAGGTCCCTTTTACTGTCTCCCTGTAATTGATGAGTGGTTCGGATGTAATGATTTCAACTTTAGCATCCTGAATTCGGTGAGTAGCAACATCAAGGTGCAGAACACCCATTCCAGCTACAATGGTTTCTCCACTTTCTTCATCAATTTTTACAACTAAATTAGGATCCTCAATTGTAAGTTGTTTTAACACCTCAACTAATTTTGGCAAATCTTTTGGATGTTTTGGTTCAACTGCAACTTGAACAACAGGTTCGGATACATATTTGACTCCCTCAAACATGGGCATGTCTTTAATTGATGAAATTGTATTACCTGCTCTAGCTTCTGTTAATCCTAGTAATGCAGGAATGTTACCAGAACCTAGTTCTCCGACTTGTTCTCTTTGATTTCCCATGAAGAAGTTTACTGATTGAACTCTTCCTTCTCGTTTTGCATCAATGATATTGACGGTTTGACCATCTTTGATTTTTCCTGAAAACAATCTTCCAATAGCAACAGGACCGGCTGCAGGATCTAATACCATGTTTACAATCATCATTATTGTAGGACCGTCATCACTACATGCTAACAGTGCCTTTCCAATATCTGAATCCAAATCCCCTTTCCATATTTGTGGAATTCTGTATTGCTGGGCTACATGTGGAGGTGGATGATGTTTTACTACCATACCTAAGACAGCATCGGCTAAAGGAGCTTTTTCTACTAATTCATCAACTTTTTCATTTTGATATGCATCAATTACGTCTTTAAAGGAGATACCTCTGTCTTTCATAATATCTATGTTAATTGCCCACCTATCTTTTGCAGAACCAAATGTTACACTAGCATCTTGAATTGAAACCTTCCATTTCTCTTTGTATTCAGGTTCAGCATAGGTTTCGACCAACTGATTAAAGTTTGAAACGACACCTGCAAGAGTCTCCTGCATTTTTTCTGGAGTCAGTCTTAATTCTTTGATTAGTCGATCTACCTTATTGATGAACAATACTGGTTTGACACGTTCCTCAAGAGCCATTCTTGTAACGGTTTCAGTCTGAGTCATAATTCCCTCCACAGCATCACACACAACAACTGCTCCATCGATTGCTCGAAGACTTCTGATTACTCTACCACTAAAATCAACGTGTCCAGGAGTATCAATCATGTTAATCACGTATTCTTTGCCTTTTTGAGAAAAGTGTAAAGTCACATTTGCTTGATAAATTGTAATTCCTCTTTCTTGTTCTTCTTTGTCAAAATCCATTGCCAATGCTTTTCCAGCAGCAGAGGGGGCAATAATTCCAGAATAAGCCAACAAACTATCACTCATGGTAGTTTTTCCATGGTCAACATGAGCAATGACACCAAAGTTTCGTATCTGTTCCTTGTCTTTGATAATTTTTAGGACCTCGGTTGTTGACTTGTATTTTACCATATTCGCAAACCCAGTTATTCAGCTATTAAATCTTATGAGAATTATAAGATCAATAGATCATGTTGTCGCTAACTTTACGAAGTTTCTTGGCCAGTACGAAATTACAATCTTTTTTGCGTTGTTTTTTAGCCTCAAAAAGCGGTAGTAATTGGGAGAAAAAAGTGTAAAAAATAATTTGTGAGATTTTATTTTTTGAATTAAAATTTGGAATTATTGGATTTAACCCAACTTTTTTTAAATTTTTTAAAAGTTGAGTATTGTGTGCGTTTTTTTGTTCAAAAATAATAACAGTATCAGCCTTTTTTGCAGAAAAAAGCCCCATATGTGAAAATTGCTCTATTCTTTCGTAGTGGGCATCATATCCCAGCAATTCGTAAAATTTTGCAGCACAATACATTGCTATAGGATATGTGTGCATATTTCCCAAAACAAAAATTCTTTTACCGAATTTTGATTTTTTTGCCTCAAAAAACGCTTTTTTGTATATATCGTTATTTTTTGGAATCAAAATTGGCCTTACAAGAGAGATGCAGGTAAGAGCACTTTCTAAAAAGCTTATACTTCCGGCAGTAAAGACATCTGCGTTTGGATATTGCAGTAATATGGTTTGATCTGAAGCTTTTGAAAGTCTGCTTTTGGATTTTGATGTAATTGCCACTGATTTTTTTGCAATTTTAGCAACCTTGATGTTTGAGATAGTGTTCCCAGAAATTGAAACGAAGTAAACTGCATTATCCTTTGAGATTGATTTGTTTTTTAGTAAATCCAACGGATCCATTGCTTTTACAGAGAAATTCGAAAATGATTCTGCAAGCATTGCAGAGGCTAAAGAATCTCCGCTTCCAGTGAATATAGTATTTTTTTGCTGATTGAGAGGGATTGGTTTTTGGGGTTTGAATGTTTTCAAAAATTTTGGCTGAGCATTAACATCATTTTCATATGCCTCAATTGTTTGCATGTTTTTGACTCATCCTTCTCCATATATTAGAAAAACGATTAATTATTTTGGAAGTTGGTTTTGAGAATCAAGATATTTTTTGATAAAAAACATCAAAAAAAATTACACTGTTTGATTTTAGCTTAAACCACATAAGATAGTTATTGCCATAGCAAGCTGGGATTTGGTAATCTGGCGACATTGGTTACCAAAATCGTCTATGGCCATATTTTGTAACAAGTTTTGATTTTTATAACGAACTTTTTGATGTCCTTTGTGGAAATTTCTGTAGGGCATACACCAGATTCAGATGACGCATTCATGTTTTATGGCATGTTTACTGGCAAAGTCAAATCACCCGACTTTGAAGTAAACCATGTAATTGAAGATATTGAGAAATTAAACCGAAAAGCTACAAATCCAGAACTTGATGTAACGGCAGTTTCTGTTCATGCCTGTGCATATATTCCTGGATACACCATTTTACGAAGTGGCGGAAGCTTTGGGATTGGGTATGGGCCAATAGTCACTGCAAAAAAGTCAATGACAATTGACGAGATAAAAAAGAGTAAAATCGCAATTCCCGGAAAAATGACATCTGCCTTTTTACTACTTCAGTTAATGATTGGAAAATTTGATTATGTTGAGATGAATTTTAGCGATATTCCGCAAGCCGTTGCAAATGGAGATGTTGATGCAGGTTTGGTAATTCATGAAACTCAGTTATCTTATGCTCAAGAAGGGAATGTAAAAATTTTAGATGTTGGAGAGTGGTGGGATAAAACCACTAACGGTTTACCCGTTCCTTTAGGAATTAATGTTATGAAAACAAGTTTGGGAATGGACACGATTCACAAATTTGACAAATATCTTCAAGCATCAATAGAGTATGGATTAGATAATCTTGATGATGCAATTGAATATGCCATGCAGTATAGTAGAGGAAAGCCAAGAGAGCTCATTGAAAAATTTGTAAAAATGTATGTGAATCCAGTTACCGTAAACATGGGAGACAAAGGAGAAGAATCTATTAGAAGAGTATTTGAAATGGCAAAAGAAAAAGGGCTTGTTCCAGAATTTAATCTAAGCATAGCCATCAAGTAATTATACTACAAAAAATTTTAAAATTCATGGGAGATGGTATTGGAGGTTCTGTTATTTCTTGTCTGTCAAATAATGCTTTTGAGATGTTAATTACTCATCACCGAAAAGACAACCAAGAAGAATATGGAAAAACAGAAAAAATAATCATCGCAAAAATCGATAATCCAGACAGTCCCCAATATGAAGAAAAATCTCAGGAAGATTTGGAAAGAGCACTAAAAGGAAAATTTGTAACATGTAATGTCCAGTACAGAGATTCAAAAACAGATGCTCTTGTTTGTAATGTATTTGTGCAAAACCCCCCAGAACCATTCTAGGGCCAATAAAAAAATACTCCAATATTCCTAATATATGGCCATCAACTACATAGAGTGAGTACGTTGGTTTTAGTAGATAAAAAAATACTAGGAGGAGGAATAGCCATGCTGGCAGTAGGTTTGGTGTTATTAGCAATAATCAACACATCAGTTCCTGTTGGAAAGGCAGGCATGACCGAAGATGAGATGATTGAGCTGATGATTCAAGAAGAAGAAAACAAGAACATGAATACCCTGGCTAGCATTTTGACAGGAGTGGGGTTTTTACTAGTTCTCATTAGTTTTGGAGCTAGAAAAAAGAATGCCGGCAGTGCCAAAAAAGAAGAAAAAAAACCCGCAACATAAAATAATTCCCGCAAGAGCATATAGGAAAAATAAATCATTAAAAATTATTTTCAATAATGCAACAACGCTACAAAAAACTAAACAAATCGAATTAAGATGATTTCCAAATAAGCTGGAATTACTTTAGTTGTTTTCTTAACTCGTTATTTATTACGCTAGAATAAGAAACAGATTCATTTGTTTTTGAAATCAATTTTGATTGTAGTAAACGAAGTTTTTTATCAAGATCATCATCAATCATTATAGTTACTCTCTTTGCCATATATTATATCGTAAAATACCAAATTTAATTATTCATCATCGTCCCTATTTTGGGAAAGATGTTTTTAAAAAAATATTTTTTGTGAATCTCTTTAAAACGGTCATCTTCAAATACAAGAAGCGATAGTTGGCACTAGTCGTGAATTTGAGTGTCCATTATATTTAGTATTGAGGTAATAAGAGTGAAGCAAAATGCAAGAAACAAAACAAAAAGAAAAAAAATCACCCGTAATACGAACTATGGCCTTAATCGGTGCTGGATTAGCTGTGATTTTGTTCATAACATTAACACCTTGGAATATTTTTCCAGTGGAAGTAACTGAACAAGTTACAGTTTTAGCAGTAACTGAACATGGGTGTGTCGGAGAATCTGAATATGGAGTTAGTGTAGTAGTACCAAATTGTTCAGCACAAATTGGTGACACTGTATCAGCAACGTTTTTTGTTCCAGCAATGGATCAAAATGGATATTATGACAGAATAGATGCTAAACTAGCATTACTAGAGCCATAGTCTTTTTTTATTTTGAAATGCATAAGTTTGAGTTTTTTGAAAATACAGTATCTTTTTTTATGCTTAAAAAAATCTAGAATTTCAACTTGATAGAATTATTTTGATTATTCCAAATTATTTTAAGTGGAGGAATGTCCTTACAAGAACATGATTCATGCAGAAATCAGCGTGTATCCGATGGGAACCGGAAACACAAGCGCAAGTTTTTACATCGCCAAAGCAATAGAATCAATTCAAAAAATAGATGGAATTCGATACGAGATAAACCCCATGGGAACCATTCTGGAATCAGATAATATAGACAAAATCTATGATGCTGCAAAATCAATGATGGAAGTAGTCCACAATCTTGGTGTGAATAGAGTAGAAGTGATTCTCAAAGTAGACTCTAGAAAAGACAAAGAAAAAAAGATGGAAGAAAAACTAGAATCAGTAAAGAAATTTTTAAAATAAAATTTTCCTAAAATCTGTTTACCACATTAAAGAAAGTATCCCTTTGAATTGGTTTTCTACCGATTTCTTTTACCATAATTTCTAATTCGTTAATAGATGATGCCGTGGGTTTTCCTGCTGCACGATAAACTTCTTCTGAAAATGCAGTTCCTACTAAATCACTGCCGCCATTTGATAAAGCAACCTGTGCTAATTTTTTACCATAAGCAACCCAGTATACAGAAATATTATTTAGCACATTTGCAAGCATTAAACGAGAAACAGCAGTTATCCTCAAATCATATACAGAAGAGCATTCATTATTTACCAGATGCTCTTGTTCTAGCTCCGTATTATCCAAACTAAATTTCAGTGGAATCAATGTGATAAATCCTCCAGTCTTTTTTTGAAGTTCCCGAATTTTTATGAGGTGGTCAATTACATGTTCGGGTTTTTCTATATGACCATAAAGCATGGTGACATTGCTCTTTATCCCCATGTTGTGTGCAGTCTCTACAGTATCAAGCCATTCCTGCCCAGTACATTTTCCTCTAGCAATTTTAGGTCTAATTTCTGGATGAAACAATTCTGCACCACCTCCAGGCAAGGAATCCAATCCAGATTCTTTTAACCTGGAAAGAACTTCTTTAACAGAGTTTTTTGTTAGCTTGGATAGAAAGAAAATTTCAGCAGCAGTGAGTGCTTTTATTTTTAATTCTGGATGATTTTTTTTAATTAATTTCATCATGTCTTCATAATAGTCAAGTGGAAGTTTTGGGTGGAATCCACCAACAATATGGACTTCTGTTGCACCCATTTGTTTTGCAATACCAACCCTTTGCTCAATTTGCTCAGGAGTTAAGGTGTATGCATCTTCATCTCCATCTTTTCGATAAAAGGCACACATTTGACAACTTGCCGCACACACATTCGTGTAATTCATGTAGTAAGACGCAGTAAACGAAACTTCATCACCTACAAGTTTTTTTCTTGATTGATCAGCTACTGCACCTAACAAGTGTAAATTATCATAATTCATCAATTCCATTCCATCATCAAATGACAATTCTTCTCCAGACAATGCTCTGTCTAAGGCTTGAGAGTCATTTACTAGTTGATCTAACATAAGATATTCTAGTTTCATCTGGTTATATTCCTTAAGCGATAAATTATCAAGGAATAAGTAATCAATGAATTATCATAAGACATGGTAATGCCTCTTAAAGATGAAGATAAACCAAAATGCTATTTGTGCCACGATGGGTTTGAAAATATAGAACAGTTGCGAGAACATCAAAATCGTATTCATAAAGACTTCTTTGAGTCACACGAAAAAGATCTAAAACGGGAACCAGCACCAGGGGATGTTACAGTTTTTTAGATTTTGATTCTTTTAGCATTTCTTGGGCTAGTTTTTTACTAACATTTGCAAGATCATAATCTTTATCGATATCTAAGGCTTTTTTGAAGTGCTTTATGGCATCCTCAAGGTGTCCCAACTCGCCTAAAGAAAGACCTTTGTATGCTAAAGCCATTGCACATTTTTTATCAAGTTTTATTGCAGAATCATAACAAGAAATTGCTTCGTTGTAATTTTCAATTGTATGTAATGCCGATCCTTTATTGACTAGGGCATCTATGTTTGAAGGATCAATTTGAATGGCTTTATCATAAAGTTTGATGGATTGTTTGAGTCTTCCAATGTTTTGAAGAGTTACAGCTTTGTCTATGATAGCCTTGATGTTTTTTGGATTTTTCTTTATTACCGAATCGTATAGTTTGAGGGCTTCTAAATAATTCCCATCTTCACATAATTCAAAAGCCTGAGCAAGCATTATTTCTGTATCTTTATCCAATTTGTTTTTGATAATACTTTGTTAATAATATAGATTAACAGATAGTTAATTTCTAGAATTTTTTTGGGTTTTTAATAAATCCATTCAAAGAGGTATATTAAAAGACAAGATTAATCATAAAGCATCAAGTCTTTTTCTTCAAGAAGGCTGTGTAAATTGTTTACAGATCGATAAACATCCTTTTCTGTCTTGGCACCAGTGCAAACAAGCTTTCCTGAAGAAAATATCAAAATCACAGTTTTTGGATCAATCATCCTATGGATGAGTCCAGGGAATTGTTCAGGCTCATACATACTTCGAGGGATTGTTCTCGCTGCTTTTTCTAGATGGACCTTACCCCCCAAATTAATTGAAGAAACGATATTTTGAACGGTGACCTCAGCGTCTTTTTTAATAGGGATTTTTCCCTTGCGTAATTTTTCCACCACCGACTTTACTGCTTTTCTTGCAAGCTCCTCAGATTTTGAACCAGTACATACCATCTTGCCGGTTCTAAAGAGAAGGGTTGCAGTTTTGGGAGATTTTAATCGAAATACAGCCCCAGGAAATTGGTCTGGGTTGTACTCCACATCAGGGAATTTTTCTTGAATTTTATTCAGATCTAATTTTTGGTCAATGGTAGCAGATGCCACAACATTTACAATTTCAATTATTGGAGTTGTGAATGTCACAGGTTGTGTGTTGAATAAACCTTATTTAAAGAAATTTGAGAATCGATTTTTTTAGATAGAGTGGTATTATCTGGCAATCAAGATCCGTAATTATGAACTGAATGACTGCCTAAATCTAAGAAGAGTATTTGTCTCTTGGATCAATCTCCAAAGATCTGTTAAAGCATTCGATGGCTTCTTCATACCTGCCCATACTTCGTAGTGCCGAAGCTTTAGAATTCCACAAATCTGGATCTTCTGGGCTTAGAAGGATAGCTTGCTCAAAGCATGCCAGAGCATCTTCATATTGACCATTTTCCATAAAATCTTCACCTTTTGAGACAATTTTGGATAGTTCATTCACATTATTGATTTGTTTTCATTTGTTTTAAATCTAAAATTCCAATGAAATTATCCAACAAAATATTTGGATTTAATTCAATGAAAATTTAAATCCATTTTCCCAATATTGAAAACAATGAATTTGGATAAAACAGATGAAAAAATTATAAAAAATTTAATGAAGGATGCACGTATTTCAGCGAGACAACTTGCTCTCAAGATTGGAATATCGACAGTTACAGTTCTATCAAAGATAAAAAAATTGGAAAGTGAGAAAATAATCAAAGGGTACACAGTGTTAATTGATCATGAAAAAGTAGGATATGAAATCACAGCAATAATAGAAATTGTTGCAAAAAAAAATGTTGTGGATTTAGAAGAAAAACTATCAAAAATAGATAATGTCTGTTGCGTATACGATACTACGGGAAGCACCGATGCAATAATAGTGGCCAAATTTAAGGAAAGAGATGAATTGAGTCGTTTTGTGAAGTCATTGTCAACTATGGCAAATGTTGAAAATACCATTACGCACGTAGTTCTAAATACGGCTAAAGAAGATTTTAGGTTGACTTAGGTAATTCAAATGATAAAAACAACTGCACTTCTTGTATCACTCGTATTTTTAGGAATGCTTCACATCACGTATGCACAGGTGGAAGATTCAAGCTCCAATTTAGAGTATTCAATGAGCACTGAAGAAAAAATAATGTTGTTTGGAGGTTTTGCCGTTGCGGTTGTTGGAATTTTTTTGTTTATTGCAAGAGATTTAATTTTTAGGAAAAAGACCAAATACGATGAACAAGAATTTGAATCTAAAAAAGACAGGACCTATGAAAAATATCATTCGGATTGGACCGACGACTATGTGGATTTTACATACACACGACCGTCAGAAGACGATGAGAGATTTAGAAAGGCTGCAAGAGAATCAACACTCCCAGATTATTACAAGATTCTTGAAATTTCAAGAACAGCATCACAAGAAGAAATTAAAAAAAGATATCGTGAACTTGCAAAAAAACTACACCCGGATAAAAGCAAAGACAAATCCACAGAAGACTCTATGGCAGAAATTAACAAAGCTTACGAAATATTATCAAATAAAGAAAGAAGGGAGAAATACGACAAGTACCTAAACGTGGATTAATTTTACTCTAGATTCACTATAATCATATTTAGTTCAATTTTTGATGGTCCCTGAACGCTGTTTGTCAAATTTGCAAAAATCGAGATGTCTTTTTTTTCATTGTTTGATTCAAGAGTGGTTGTGATTTTTATTTCTCCAAATTCTGTGTTGGGACCAAGCATTGTTTTTGTTAGTAGTGGAACAATTGAAAGATCTTTTATTGTTCCCTTTATCTTATTGGCAAATTTGTCAGAAAAGTAAACTCCACCTCTTGTGGTAGGCGAATTTACTGGTGTAGGAGAGTTTGTTATTGATACATCATAAAGTTCAAAGTTTTTTCCATCAAGATGCAAAAAATAGGATCTGTTAGAGTTGGGTTTCATTAGTTCCTCTAAAAGATCTAAATTTACTGCCATTGTCCATTAACAAATTTGTAATTCTTTTGAATCTTTCTAGATTCAAGGCAAGAAGAATTTTAAAAAAGATAAAATTTTATCAAATTTATCGTTAATTCCCAAACATCTTTAAAAATAAGAAACCCGATTCTATTTTATTGCAAGAATTTGCTAATCCTCACGCTTTAAGAAATGAAATTTTGAGTTTAATCGTAGAAAGCGGGTTAGATGAAGATTGCTATTCTGAAATGTTGGATTATACGATAGAGCTCTTTGAGACCCAAGGATTAGGTGCGGATTATTATGGTTATCATAATATCAATCACGAGTTAGAGGTGACTTATGTTGCATTATTGGCAGCAAACATGAATCATATTTCAGATACTTTTTCAAAAGATGATTTAAAGTACCTTTACGCTTCTGCACTATTTCACGATTTTGATCCTCAAAAAAGTGTAGATAAACCACACGAAGAAAGTGTATTGAAATTTATTTCAATGGATAGAAAATTACGACAACTCTTAGACACAGCTGGTTTAGATTTGGAAATCATCAAAGTGTTAATTCTAAGAACAACCTATCCATGGAGTGGAAAATTAAAAGAAAATGCCGAAAGACAAATTCAAGACTGTTTTAAAAAATCAGAGTTAACAAAAAATAATGAAGAATATCAAGAACACATAAGATACCTTGGATGGTATCTTTCAGTAGTAGATAGGGTTAGCGGATATACATTAGGAAATTTTTCCAAAGCAATGGAAATGGCAAAAATGAATGCACATGCATTAGCTTGGAGACCATCTTTGATTGTTCGAAGCTCAGTTGCTTATTTTGAAGAATTACTGAACAGAGAAACTGAAATGTGCAGATTAATTTTAAAATCCCTTCCAAAACATATGAGAAGAAATTTCTTTGACACAGTTTTATCTTTTATGAACATCAGACAGCAAGAAATTTCTATTCAAGCAAATTATTCATATGAAAATTTGAAGTTGGTTCCAACTATTGAAAGCATGCAAACAAGAAAAGACCCAAATTTTATCAAAACACTGTATTCAATTTTCCACGAACTACCAAAGCCACTTCAGTTTTCGAGGGACAAATTCGACGAATCCGTAAAAGACCCAGAGGTCTTATTGAACACTTTGCGATTAAATGATTGTCAAGGTGAAATTATCGGATTTGCAAAAGGCGGACCACTTGAAACATATCACCTAAGACCAGAAATAAGGGATGAAAATTACGGATACGGCAATACTATTTTTCTTGAACCCCTTGCCTTGAGGATGGGTTATTGGGGATTGAAAGGAGGAAGTGAAATGAGACATATGTTTATCATGCAAGCAAATGCAATGAAATTCAAATTTTTAACTAGTTTTGCGCTAAGAGATGTAATTAGAGCAAGAGTAGATAAAGAAAAAGCAGAATTTGTAACCCTTTTTGATCCTGAAAGATGGGATTACTATAGAATTAGACTATAAAACAAATGAAAACATCAGAAATTAGAAGATCCTTAGTGGATTCGATATCCGGTGAAGTTTTATGGGATAAAGAAATCTTAAATTTTTATTCTGTTGATGCAAGTCTGTATCAAATCATTCCCAAAGTAGTAGTCATTCCAAAAACAGAAGAGGATGTTATAATAGCAGTAAAATTTGCAAATAAAAATAAAATTCCTATAACAGTTAGAGGGACAGGAACTGGATTAGTAGGTAGTGCATTAAACAAAGGAATCATCATAGATTTGAGGGAACTTAAATCTGTCAAAATTAAAAGAAATTTTGCTGTAATTGGTCCTGGAGTTATCAAAGGAGAGTTAGACAAAATATTAGCAAAGGAAAAAAAATTTTTCCCTCCAAATCCATCAATTGGGCCTTATTGTTCAATGGGTGGAATAATAGGAAATAATGCAAGTGGAAGTAGAACTTTGAAATACGGTAGCACAATTGACAATCTTGAAGAAATTACCTTTGTTAATGGAAAAGGTGAAAAAATAACTCTTCCAAAGGATAAAAAATTTGGAAAAAAAATTTTGCAGGTTACAAATCAAATTGAAAAGAGAAAATTTCCTAAAGTGTCCAAAAACTCCTGTGGATATAGGTTAGATTGTATAAATTCTCTCAAAGATACGCATAAAACATTAGCGGGATCAGAAGGAACCTTGGGAATAATAGTATCGGCCAAGATTAAGATATCAGACATTCCACAAAGCCGAGTTCTCTTTGTTGTTGGATATCAATCACCTCAAAAAGCAGCAGAAGATTGTTTGAAAATTAAAAACACAAAACCTTCTGCAATAGAGTTTGTAGATGACAAAACTCTTGAAAATATTGATTTTAAATTTAGAAAAAAAACAAACTGTGTACTTTTTGTAGAATATGATTCTAATCTCAACAATATAAAAAATAAATTTGAAAATTTGATAAAAGGAAAAATTGTAAAGGCAGTCAACACAAAAAAAGAAATTGAAAAATGGTGGAAATATAGAGATTTGGCACTATCGTATAGCCTAAAATCAATAAAACCAAAAGATATAGTCCCTCATATTATTGAGGATGCAGCAGTTCCATTAGAAAAGCTAGGAGAGTTATTTTTAATCATTGAAAAAATAAATAAAAAATTTCACACCGATACTGTGATGTATGGGCATGCAGGAAATGGCAACATACATGTAAGAATTATCTCTTGTCGAAAAAAATTAAAAATGTTAGACAAAATTGCAAGAACATACTTTGAGCAAGTTCTAAAACTTGGAGGGACCATAACAGGAGAACATGGCGATGGTATTGCAAGATCAGGATTTATTAAAAATCAATATGGGTCCAAAAATTATTATCT
>JAICHE010000003.1 GCA_025922755.1 Nitrososphaeraceae archaeon | reverse complement strand
CCATACACTAAAGTAACTTTTGCACCAGCTGAAATAAATTCTGAAGCTAATAAAACACCAGTTTTTCCTGAGCTTTGATTTGTAATTACTCTGACCGGATCAATATATTCAATGGTTGGTCCAGCAGTCATTAAGATTTTTTTATTTTTTAAGATTGATGAGAATCCAAATTTCTTTAAAACATATTCTAAAACATCTTCAGGTTCTGGTGCCTTTGCTTTTCCTTCAATCATTTGTGGTTTAACAAAGTCAATTTTATTTTTCAAAAAATCAATATTCTTCTTTACAGCAGAATTTTCATACATTGATGCATGCATCGCAAGACACATCATTATAGGAATTTTTGATCCAAATGCTACTGTAAGAACTGTAGATACTGGTGTATCATCAATACCATTTGCCAATTTTCCTAAAGTATTTGCTGTCGCAGGATACACTATTACCAAATCGGACTGATTATAATCGGCTAATCTAATATGTTCAAGTTCTCCGGTCAGATTTGTAATTACTTCATTACCAGTAGCCCATTTGAAATATTCTGGTTGTATCAATTTTGTAACAGCACTTGTTGCTACGCAGGTAACATCTGCCCCATGACGCATCAGCAACCTTGCTAATTCGATTGCCTTGTAAGCAGCCACACTTCCTGCAACACATAGAACAATTTTTTTCCCAGATAGTTCTACCCCAGAAGAACTCACAATATCTAAAGAGGGGTGATCTTTTTTTGTAGTCTTTTTTTTATCTGCCAATTTCTTCTCGTAATTTTTTTAATTCTTCAGAATCCATAGAAAACCAATTTTCTTGACCTGGAAATGTTTCTGATTCGATGTCTTTTTTGTAATTTTCAACGGACTTTACGATATCCTCAGACAAATTCATGTATCTTTTTACAAATTTTGGCTTAAGTTTATCATACATTCCAAGTAAATCCTGAACAACTAGGACCTGTCCATCGCACCCAACTCCTGAACCTATTCCTATCGTAGGTACATTTACCGTCTCAGAAATTATTTCTGCAACTTCATGGCTTACCATTTCTAATACAATACTAAATACACCTGCTTCTTCCAGCTCTTTGGCATCGTCGATCAATTTCAATGCAGAGTCTTTTGTTTTTCCTTGAACTTTGTATCCCTGAGAAAGCATTGTTGTTTGAGGTTGCAAACCAATATGTCCCATCACTGGAATCCCAACATCAACAATTGCGCTAATTGTCTCGACCATTGTAGTTCCACCTTCAAGTTTTACTGCATCTGCTCCGGCCTTAATTAATCTCCCAGAATTTTTTATCGCATCATCAATATTTACTTGATATGACATGAATGGCAAATCTGCCACAAGCAATGAATTAGTTCTTGCTCTACTTACTGCTTCTGTAAACATACACATTTGATCCATTGTTACTGGAATTGTATTTTCATAACCAAGCATTACCATCCCTGCACTATCTCCTACAAGAAGCACATCAATTCCAGCTTTATCACACAATGAAGCAAGAGTATAATCATAACTTGTAATAACAGAAATTTTACGTCCTTCTTTTTTCATTTTTAATATGTCTTGAACTGAACTATGCATTTCTTCCCCTCTTGGTTAAGTTATTTTTTATTTCCTCAATGTTTTGAGAGAGATTTTTTTTGTTATCAAAGTCACAGACAATTTTTTTGAGATGATTTACATTTTTCCTTGATAGTTTTTCACAATTCTCAATTAGTAAATCCATAGCACGAGTAACATTATCTACAATTGTAATATGTGCCGTTTGCGAAGTCCTTGAAAGAGGATTTAGATCAAAAGTGATCACTTTTTTTCCAGCTTTTCTTAAAGCCATAGTTCTATCTCCATCTTCTAATGGAACTAATACTACATCTGCAGAAAATATCCCATTTTTATCAACAAATCTTCTAGCAGAATCTATTCCAGACAGAATTGTTTTGGAACGAGAATCTACTCCCAGAATCTCTTTTGCTCCAAATTTTTTTAGTGTGTTAATTATGGCTTTTTTTCTTTTTTCATTAGTATAAAACAGATTAACCTCAATTTTTGAACCAGTTCTTCTGGCTAGTTTTACTATTTCTTTTGGGCACAACGCAACCATATTGCCATTAACAGAAATTACAGGCAAATCTGCAAGAATTATTTGAGCAGCTGCGGCTTTGATTGCTGATTTAGCTGACTTTCCAGTTTTTTCTCCTTGAAGGTAATCAAAAGCCTCTCCTCTACCTTGGGCTAGAAGACCTTCTTTTGCTACTAATCCTCGGTCAAATCCTGACACAAGCTTTTCTCGAATTAATAGAGACTTTGCTCTCGGATGAGATTTTGGAATTAGTGACATTAAGATTCAATTAATTATTTAGAACTCTAGCTCCATCAACATCCAGCTGTGATGTAATTATTTTCCCTTCAGGATATTTTTTGAAAATTTCTAAAATCTTATTTTCAAATTCTGCTGAAATCATTGAAAAAATAGTTTCACCAAATAATGCAACTCCACATTTAATTCCGTTATCGGATAATTCGCCAATTAATTTTTCCATTCTAGGAGTCATTACATTAACATATTTTGCAAATTCCAATGACATGTCTTGAAAATTTTCATAATTTTTCGATTCAAGTAATCGATTTACCATTTTTCCACCAAGACCATTGATCTTAGATAATTGATCTCGAATGAATTTGTTTGTGGATATTGGAGAAAAACAAATCATAACTACTGAAATGTTATCCGCATCAATTTTTTCCACATGTCCTATACCTGGAGCTCCAGGTTTTACCCTTATTTCAAAACCTCCATGATATGATGCTAAAACATCTCCTAACCCTGTTTTACAATTAACTTCAGCATTATGAGCAATTTTTCCTATTTCAGTTCTATCTAATTTCGTTTGAAGAACTTTATCTAGCGCATATGCTAAAGATAAAGCAACAGCTCCACTGGATCCTAAACCATATCCAACAGGAATTGAAATTTTGTGTTGTATGTCAAAATAAAGATTGTCAAACTTACCTCTCTTTAAAAATTCATTTAATACAAATTCAGAAACATCTGTTTTATCGGATTGAAAACCTTCTGTAGAAATTTTGTAATTGGAATATTGTTTATCCTTTGAAGAGATGATAACCTTGGTAGTGACACCCTCTTTGATAGAAAATCCAGCTCCCATTGATCCAAGGTTTTCTGGCAAACCATCACTTTCAAAATGTGCTTTGAAAAAACCTGTAATGTGTGCAGGACAAAACGCGGCAGCCTCCATTGATCTGAATTTAAATTTCACAATAAATATAAGAATATGGCTTAAATTAATTAAATTAGTATAAATTGACTAAATTTGTTCGACGCCTACAAAAAATTGGAAGTAGCATCCTAGTTTCACTTCCAAAGGAATGGGTGGATGCCAATAATTTAGATAAAAGCAGTCAAGTAGAAATTGAAACAGGACAAGATACTATTTCAATTTCTGCAAACAAAGAGAACAGACCTGCAAAAGAACTCGTAATTTCTTACCCTTTGCCAAAGGAAGAAAATATTGTAGCAGACATTACCGGTGCCTATCTTTTAGGATATGATATAATTCAAATCAATTCACAATCAATCATCCCAGGAGAAGACAGAGAAAAAATTAGAAATTCTATGAGACGATTAGTTGGAATGGAGATTATTGAAGAAGATGCATCAAAAATCAACATGCAGTTTCTTTTAGATACCACAACCCTAAATCCTGAAAAAATTCTCAAAAGAATGAGCTCTATTGCACTGGGAATGTATGATGATGTTTCTAATGGTTTGATATCAGATGACAAATCAAATCTACAAACGTTAGCTAAAAGAGACGTTGAAGTAAATAGACAATATTTCCTTTTGGTTCGACTAATTAGAAGTACCCTTGTCGATAAAAGATTAGCCAACATATTTAATCTTGAAAACATTGACGTACTAGACTACAGAGTAGCCGCCAATCTTTTAGAAAATGCAGGTGACACCATTGTGGAATTATCAGATTTCATTTACAATACATCCCTGCCAAAAGAAATTTTAAAAAAAATATTTCTAGTTGTGCAAAATTTTGGTGGATTGGCAGAAAAATCAATTAATGCATTTACCAAACCTGATAGGATATTAGCTATCGAGGCTATTGCATCTCATAGAGAATTTCAAGAAAAACTTTCTAATCTTAGGTCTACCATTGAAAGTAAAAAACAAATCCCAATTGATTTTCTTGATGTGGTGTATATGTTTGAACGAATTGCAAAATCATGGGCAGATGTTGTAGATCTTGTAAAACCAATATACAATGAATAATCAGAACAATTTTTTTTTGGCTGCATATGTTAAAACTGCACAAATTGTTTTTGAATCTTGAATTTTCCCAGATTTTATCATCCCAATCAATCTCTTGAGACTAATCTTCACAACAGATAATATCTCATCATCATCCAAACTCAAATCTGCAATTTTTTTCAATCCTTTAGCAACAAAACAATGGATAATCTCAGTATTGTATCCTATTGAAGGGTAATAGGAAATTAAAGGAGTCATTTTTTTTGCCCTATATCCTGTCTCTTCTTCCAGTTCTCTGAAGGCACATTTCAGAGGTTCTTCTCCTTTTTCAAGAGTCCCTGCTGGAATTTCTAAGACAAATCCATGAGGATACCGATGTTGTTTAACAAGAATTACTTTGTCATCCTCATCAAATGCAAGCATAGCAGCAGCTCCTCTATGCTCTATCATTTCTCTTTTGACTTTTCTACCTTCAATAGTCCCATCATAAACACTAAGACCTAAAATTTTTCCTTCAAAGATTTTCTTCTTTTTCATTACAAGATCAAAATTATGATATTATTTAATTTGTTTGATACATCAAATGAAGGGTTGGGGATTTTTTTAATTCTTTTATTGCCAAAGCTAACCATTCTTTCAGAAAAGTAATTTTTTTGGGAATAAAAAGATCAGCTGATTTTACATTTTTTACATTTCGTATTTTCTGAGTTAAATCATCCATACTAAAAATATCCTTACTATACATGAATAAAACAATTTGATTTTTTGCGATAAATGGAATTTGTAAAAATGAGTCCGAAAAATCTTTTTCTAATTTGGTTAAAGTTTTTTGTAAATTTCCATCAATCCATGTAAGAATTGCATGTGGAATGAAGTCTTTAATTTTAGTAGGATCATAAACTACAGTGAATTGAATTCCTTGATTTTCATGTAATTTTTCAATACATCTTGTTACAGTTTTGGTGGAAAGATTTGTTTTTTTGGAAATATTTTCAATTTTTTGACGGGGGTCTTTCATCAGTTGTTCTAATATTTCCAAGTCTGTTTTAGTTAAATTAGAATCAAATCCAGGATTTTCTGCTTCAAAAATTGATAAAACTCGAACATCTCGCATTAAATTATTTGCAAGTTCAATTTTTTCTTGAAGATTATCCTTGGCTACTATACCACAAACAGTGACCCCCCCAACACATGGAACAACAAAGAATGGTTTTCCTACTAGACTAATTTGGTTTAAAATTTCTTTAATATTTTGACCAGTGACTACAAAATACAAAACTCCCAGACCCAAAACAGGTGGATCAACTTTGACAGTAAACTCCTCAATTATTTGAGAATCCTCCATTTTTCGTATTCTAGCTCTCACCGATCCTCCTGAAATTCCCAATTCTTTTCCTATTTGTCTATCAGATTCTCTACAATTATTCAGTAATCTGCTTAATATTTTGATATCTAAATTGTCCAATTTAGCACCTTCTTGATCCCTATACAATTCAAAATGAACCAATCTCTTATAAAATTGTCTATAATGTTAGCACTAGACAACATAGATATTATATATCAGACAGAAAGAAGTTTATTCATGGAATATAGACTCCGTCTGGCAAAGAGGATGCTTTTCAATAAAAAAGGAAGTCTAATTGGCGCTGTACTAGCTGTAACCATTGGCATTTTGGTAATTCATGTTAATTTTGTTATTTTTCAAGGATTATTTGACGCAATTGTACGAGATATTAGCAATTATCGTAATGGTGACATACTTGTAACAGATGAGGCAGATTACATAGACAAGTCTGATTTAGCATTAGCCAATTGGTTTGAGAGAATACCATACGTCCAAGGTGCAACACCGCGGTTGTCATCCTCCGCTGAAATTAACATGACAAAAAATGGAAAATTAATTGAAGAAACAAGAGTTCCTGTAATTGGTGTTGATCCTTACAGAGATGTAAAAGCATCTACTGTTCATGAAACTGTTGCAGATGGAACTTATGTAATAAATCGAAATTCAGTTGTTTTAGGAACTAACGTTGCAAGAGATCTTGGAGATGCACAGGTAGGTGACAGTTTAAAACTCCTTATTGTAGACCGTACTGGTGAAGACCAAATCAGACGATTCAACGTTGCAGGAATTGTAAAATCACCAGGGGGTCAAGGTTTTGATTACAGTGTTGTAATGCACATTGACACATTACGTGACATGATGGGTAGAGATGGAGAATCGGGATCATTTATTGTAAAACTAAATGATCCTTCTAAAGCATTTGAAGTAAAAGAATTCTTTTTGACTGCATTTCCAAATGATGATTTTATTGCTGAAACTATAGAAGAATCTGCAGAAGAGCAATTAGCTGGATTTAGATCAGGAATTGCAATGATAAACATGATTGGATACTTTGGTATGATGTCATCAGCCTTTGCAATTGTTACAATTCAAATGATGCTCGTAAATGGAAAAACAAGAGAAATTGGTGTGATGAGGTCAATTGGTGCAAAAAGAAAAGATATTCTAATTATCTTTATCTTTCAAGGAATGATTATTGGTGCAATTGGTGCTGGTGTGGGTACAGCTGCAGGATTAGGTTACACATTTTATGCAAAGGAGACAAAAATGTCCTTCAACAACAGTCTTCCACTTGAGGTGTCATTCAATTGGGAAAAAATTATTCAAACTGCCTTAACATCTTTCTCATTAGCCATAATTGCGTCTCTTTATCCATCCTATCGCGCAACAAAACTTCTTCCAGTGGAGGCGATGAGAACTGTCTAAGGTTTTAGAAGTAAGTAACTTAACCAAAACCTATGGTACTGGAGAAAATAAAGTAAAGGCATTAGACAACGCAACTTTCTCAATAGAAAAAGGTCAATTTGTTTTAGTTGTCGGGAGTTCAGGATCAGGAAAATCTACACTTCTTAACATGATAGGTTTGTTAGATCGTCCAACTAAAGGTAAAATCTTCATTGATGGAATCGACACCACTAAACTCAGTGAAAATCAAATCTCTGCATTTAGAAATAAAAAATTAGGTTTTATTTTCCAATTTTCAAATCTACTTACTGATCTTACGGTTTTAGAAAATGTCTTACTTCCACGACAAATAGCGGGAACTAATGGTTCTGCTGAGAAAGATGCAAAAGAACTTCTAAAAACAGTGGGATTAGAGTCTCAAATGAATAAACGAGCCAATAAAATTTCTGGTGGCCAAGCTCAAAGAGTAGCAATTGCTAGAGGATTAGTCAATAGTCCATCAATTGTTTTAGCCGATGAACCTACAGGAAATTTAGATTCAGTAACTTCTGAAACAGTTGTTCATTTAATGAAATCAATGGCAAAAAAACTTAATCAAACTTTTGTTATTGTTACTCACGAACCTGATGAGTTTGGTGATGTTGACAAAATAATTACAATTAAAGATGGAAGAGCCTTTGACGGAGATCAACCTATAGAAATGGAGGTAACAGTATGATTAATTTACAAATTCTATTTTCGATTACAGCATTACTAATCATTCCATTTGGAATTAATGATATCTTTGCTCAAACAAGCTCAGGATTTGGAGACTCACCTTTTGAACGTGACTTTGGTGATGTAAAATTCCTTGATGCATACTTTGGAACTATAGATGAAAAAATTGAAGCAGAACCAGGAGACGATAATGTTCCTTTTACAGTTGTTTTTGCAAATGTTGGGACTCAAGACATTACAGGAATTAAAGGACAACTTTCACTCCCAATGGGCTTTTCAGGCACAAATGGACCAAGATCTGTAATACTTGCAGATGGTGACTCTAATTCTCTTGCTGGCGATAATTTTCATTTGACCTTTTTTGTTAATATTGATAAAAATGTGCAAATCCAACAATATCCTGGCACAGTTAAAGTAGATTATTCTAGATTACGTGAATCTGGAGTAAGAACTTCATTTTCTGATATTGAATTCAAAGTGACAGGTGACAGTGTAATTAACGTTAAAGCATTAGAACCTTTTCTAACATCCCTTAAAACGAATGAGGTTACTATTGAAATCTCTAATGATGGAACAGCTCCCATTTCTAGTGTAGATATTGTTACTACCAACACTCAAACAGAAATGGCCTCTACTACCACCTCTACTACTAATGTCGAAAATGTGGTTATCTTGGAATCAAATTGGGATGTTGGAAATATTCCTCCTAAATCCTCCAGATATCTTACAGCTACTGTATATATTCCTGAAAATCTAAAGGATGATACATTACGTATTCCATTATCAATATCGTATTACAATGCCCATGGAGATCAACGTACCATAAACAAAATCGTTGATTTCTACATTAAAGGATTCATAGACCTTACAGTATATGGAATAGATGTAATAGAATTATCAGATACTCAAATGGTAGTTGGTGAAATTATCAATGAAGGAAACGAAGATGCATTATTTGGATTTGTAGCCTTAGAGCCATTAGGTGATTCAAATATCAAAAAACAATCTCAATTTATTGATGAAATAGAAATTGATGCGCCAGTACCATTTAACATACCTCTTGAATTTGAGGGAGAACCTCAATATGGAGAACATGACATTAAAATTACTGTAAGATACAAAGATAATGTACGTGACGAAATTTTTGTTCCATATGAGACTACTATATTTGTAGAAGAACCATCGAACGATGAAGAATCTGAAGATAATACAATGATGATTGCCATACCAATCATTATTGCTATAATTGTTGGGATAATTTTGTTGCGTAGACGAAAAAAACAGGAAATTGATGCCAGTTAAAACTCAAATCTCAATACATCTGAAATTTCTCATTGATCCTCTGTGAGATTAAGCCTAATAGTCACTATCTAAAATGGAAGAACAATAAACTCCAACATCAAAATTTCTAAATTCATATATCATTTGAAAACTCAAATTTTTATGGAATTACATCAAAAACTAACAATTTTAGGTATAATTTTACTGGTTGCAACATTTCTAATTCACACCTATCATGAACAGGATCACCCTGGTGATGGATTTAATTTTGCATATGTTACAGGCATTGCCATGTTAATTGCATTTTTAGCGAGTTTCATTCTTTTTAATAAAGAAAAACTAAAAGACTCTAAAAACTAATTTATCAAGATTAAATCCATTTCTCAAATTCATGATGCCCTTAATTTTGATTTATTTTCATGGAGTAGTTTTAGCATTTTTTTTGTAAGCATAAACTATTCTAGCACCTTCTTCTAATTGAGTAGGATTTCCATCAGTTTTTTTATCTAGGAAATATTTTTCAATTTTTTTTGCCACCTCTTCTGTATCTGCACCAAATGCAATCCATGTTCCATCTTCCTCCACTTTATGTGATTCAAACAATTTCTCATCTAGATCTTTTGTGATTCCAAAATACCAATCTGGATAATCCCCCTCAAATTTACTCATGTAAGATTCAATTCGCTTAATGACAGTTTGATAATCCATTACATGGTAATCCATATCTTGATTTAGATTATAAAATTAAATTTTTAAGAGTTATGTATCATTTGTAGCATCTTTGGTAATTATCACAACATCTAGTTTATTTTTTGAAATTCCAAAATATGGAAATAAGGGATAAAATTAATCCAGACAAAACAAAAACCACACCTACTGAAAATTCAATTTTTAATCTTTGATGAATATTCTTTTTTTCTTCATCTAAAAAATAATACGATTGATCATCTAAATTATCAAAAAATTGAATTTGTGGATAATCAAAAATTACAATAAAAGCACCCACAATCAATAATATCAGACTGATAAAAAACCACTGTATGTTTTTAATTTCTAAATACATCTACTGAATAAATTAAGGCTAACCTCTATAACTAAGAATATAAGCAATTAGTAGATCTTGCGATCATGCCTAGGGATGAGATTGTAGTTCCTAAGGAAATACGAGAATTCATGTTGAATGGTGCAGAAGAAACATTCCTTGGAAAAAAAAATGGCGCAAAAAAACAGTATCGATATGGTAATTTGCACATTAGAGAATATGAAGATAAATTTTTGGTCCACACAGACAAAGTTGATCCACGTAAGGATCCACTGGGTCATTTAATTTTTGATGCACCAGAAGTATTGGTGGGTTTAGCATGTGCAATTTTTGGCGGATCCCAAATTGGAAAATCATATTTTAATAAAAACAAAGCAAAAAAACCTTCCGTAACATCTAGTTTATTTTCATCTTTGATAGCTGGATATATTGGATATACATCAACAAAAAAAATTAAAAACTATTTGGAGTGATCTTTTTGTCGACCATAAGGACCTTTCAAGTTTTAATTAAATTACTACCATCCATTTTGGCATTAAGAAAAGACCGGCGTACTTGGGTCAGGCAGGAGGGAAAAAATATTGATACTGAACGATATCGTAAAAATGCTCAAAAGGTGTTAAACACCTTCATCACATTAGGTCCAGTTTACATAAAGCTTGGACAGTGGCTTTCATCAAGAGCTGATATTTTACCACAACCCTACTTAGAAGAATTATCTAAACTACAAGACAAGGTTCCAGCTGCACCATTTGATCAAGTAAAACCCATTATTGAAAAGGACATTGGGCCTCTCAAGGAAAAGTTTGATAACATAGATCCTAACCCATTATCTGGTGCATCACTCGGACAAGTTTACCGCGGTTCAATTTCTGGGCAACAAATTGTAATCAAAGTTAAGCGACCTGGAATTGAAAAAGTGGTTGCAGAAGATATTGAAGTATTAAAGAAAATTCTTCCACTAGCACTAAGATTTGTAGATCCTAATCTCCGCTTTTCTGCAAAGGCAATGCTTTCTCAATTTATTGAAACAATCCATGAAGAGATGGATTATACAAATGAATCATCAAATCTCAAAAGAATCAAACAAGACTTGAAAAATAACAAAAGAGTAATAATTCCATCTGTCTATGATGATTATTCCTCAGAAAATGTATTGACCATGGAATACATTCCCGGAATTAAAGTCACGAATGTAGAAGCCTTAGATGATAAAGGAATTGATAGGCAAAAACTGGTCATTGATGTTCATAAGGTATTTTTTACAATGTTGTTGCGACATTCATTATTTCACGCTGATCCCCACCCTGGAAATATTTCTGTTACCAACGATGGAAAATTAATTCTCTATGATTACGGAATGGTTGGAAAACTAGATGATGAAACCAGATTGAGATTAATTCGACTCTATTTGGCATTAGTTGAGAAAGATCCTCCAAGGACAGTCAATGCTATGAATGACTTGGGGATGCTGACTCCAGATTTTAATCGCTCAGTTATAGAAAAAGGAATAGAGCTTACCGTTCGTGCCATGCATGGAAGAAAACCTGATGAGATGGAAGTACAAAGCTTGATGGAACTTGCAAATAGAACCATGAGTAGATTTCCATTTGTTCTTCCAAAGAATCTTGCTCTATACATGAGGATGGCATCAATAATAGAAGGAATTTACAAACAGCATAAAGTAGATTTTAAATTTGTAAAAGTATTAAGAGAAATTCTAGAAGAAGAACAATTAATCAAAGATGCTTATATTGAAGAATTGAAATATTCCTTCCAAAGATTTGCTAAATCCATTGATGCAACGATTTCCATCGCTCCTGAATTAAAAAAATTCCTTGATGATAACAGATCAATTCAACTACTAAATGCAAAACCAAAATCAAACATTTTATTATCTGGAAGTATACTATCTGCTGCAATTTTTGTTGGTTCTGCAGTATTGTATTCTTCTAATGAAATTCTTGGAATATCCGGAATGATTGGTTCTTTAGTTATAATGAGTATTTGTACTATATTCAGGAAAAAGTAATTACTCTATTTTGATATCTTTGCCATGTTTATGAACAGGAATCGTAATTGTTAAAACGCCTTGAGAATATTTGGCAGAACTTACAGCATCCTCCTCATCATTTACATCAACTGGTAATCTAATTTTTTTATCGATAATATTTGGTCGTTGATTACAAATCATCTGGTGATTATCTTCTGTTTCCTCTTTGCAAGCCTGAATAGATAAAAAATTACCATCCAATGAAAGTTTGATATCTTTTTTCTCAAATCCAGGCAAATCAATCAATAATGTAAGTTTGTTATCATCCAGATGCATATCTACGGGTGGCAACACAAATTCATAGAATTCTCTTGATTTGTTTCCAATTTCTTTCATCATTTCTTTTGCCATAGATTTTACTAATCCCATTTTGAGGTATATACTTAATTTTTGGTTATAAACCTTGATGGCAATCTAGAGTGCATTTGAAATAATTAAGAATCAATTAACTTGAATTTGAAAAAATAACACAAAAAATTCAAACAGATGAATTATAGACTCAGAAATTTATGATAAAAAAGATTTCAATTTTTTATTTCACAAATTTGCTCAATAGCGGAAAATATTGATAGATTTTTAATTAATCAATTCCTGAGATTGATAAGTCATGATTATCGTTATTGAGGGTGGTGACCAAGCAGGAAAAAAAACCCAAACTGAACTATTATTCCGCGCATTAAAAAAAAGGAAAATCAAAACCACCACCTTTAGTTTTCCAGACTATACCACACCTATAGGCAAAGAAATTGCAAAATATCTGGGTGGAAAAAGAAGATTCCCTCCCCAAACAATTCACTGTCTTTTAGCTGCTAATAGATGGGAAAAACTAAATGAAATTACGAAAGCTCAATCAAAAAACTCTGTCTTGATAATGAATAGATATTACCAATCAAACCTGGTATATGGATTAGCAAACGGCATGAAACAAAAATGGCTAGAAAATTTAGATGCAGGTCTACCAAAAGCAGATCTTGTAATTTTACTAGATGTCTCCCAAAAAGAATCATTTCACAGAAAGAAAACCAATAGAGACAAATTTGAAAAAAATAAAGAATTTCTCAAAAAAATTTCAAAAATTTATCGAACTACGGCTAAGAAAAAGCGATGGAAAATCGTTGATGCAACAAAATCTAAAGAAGAAGTACATGAAGAAATATTGAAAATCTTTTCAAAGAAATTAGGATTATGAGAAAAAATTATTTGGATATAATTGATCCAATTCATGACTTTATTCGGGTATATGATCATGAGCTAAAAATTATAGATAATCCAATTTTTCAAAGATTAAGAAGAATCAGACAACTTTCTGGAGCCCATCTGACTTATCCTGCAGCTCAGCATACACGATTTGAACATTCACTAGGAGTTATGCATATTGCAAGTCAAGCAGGCGAGGCCTTAAGAGAAAAGGGAATTTTAAAACAAGATGATATTGAAAAACTACGACTTGCAGGTCTTTTACACGATATTGGGCACGGTCCCTTTTCTCATCTTTTTGAGGAAATAATACAAAAGAAAAAAATTTCACACGAAGATTTTGGCAAAAATATAATTTTAAAATCTTCTATTGGTGATACTCTATCTCAAAATGGTTATGATAAAAAAACAATAACCAAAATTGCATTTGGCGATTCAAAGCTTCAATATCTAAATGAAATTGTGTCTGGTGCCCTTAGTGCAGATATGATGGATTATCTTTTACGCGATGGATATTTTACAGGTGCTGAGCATGCAAAAATTGACCATAAAAGATTAACTCAATCCCTAGACGTTCACAAGAAAAAATTAGCTTTAGAAAAATCAGCCCTTTATTCTTTTGAATCTATGATGCACTCTAGATACCAAATGTTCAAAGCAGTTTATTTTCACAAAACAGTTAGAGCCGCAGAAGTAATGCTATTAGAAGCCTTAAGACTTTCTGATGATGAGTTTGGTTTCACCTCGTTTAATCTAAATGAATACACAAAACTCACTGACGAGTACGTTTTATCCATGCTACTTGCCTCCAAATCTTCCAAACTCAAAAGAGCAAAGAAATTCGCAGAAGATTATCAAAACCGAAAATTGTTAAAATGTGTGTATGAGAGAATTTTAACTAGCAAAACTCTTTTAGAAAAAACTAAAACAAACGAAATTAGGTCATCTCTTTCTAAAAAATCCAAAGTGGATGAAAATGAGATCTTTGTAGATAGTTCTGTTACTCCATCAATTCCTCTTGCTCCATCCAAAAAGGAATCTAAACAAATTATTCTAATTACACAAGAAAATGGCAAATCACAAGCACAAGAGATGCCCATTTCAAAAATTCCTGTAGTCTCTGCAATATCTGGATTCATGAATATTTTGAGAGTATATACTCCTCAAAAAACTAGAAAAAAAGTTGAAATTGCCGCAAAATCAATCTTGGGTGACCTAAGATAATGAAAAAAAGGATTGTAATCAAACTTTCAGGACGGGTATTTGGCATGGATAATGTCAAATTGCTAAAAGACTATGCTTCATTTCTGGTAAAAATTAGCAAAATCTGCCAACCCGTAGTAATTGCGGGTGGTGGAAATATCGCAAGACACTATATTTCCCATGCAAGGTCTTCAGGTGCTGATGAATCTACATTAGATGAATTAGGAATTGAAATCTCCAGATTAAACGCAAAGCTATTGATTTATGCATTAAAAAACAAAGCATATTCTCATCCTCCCACTACCTTACAAGAGGTCAGACACGCAGTGGATGATGGTCTAATCGTTGTAACAGGAGGATTGCATCCTGGACAAAGTACCAATGGAACAGCAGCACTAATTGCTGAAAAAATTAAGGCAGAACAATTTCTGAACGCTACTGATGTTGATGGAGTTTATGATATGGACCCTAACAAAAACAAAAAGGCAAAAAAATTCAAGCAAATTGAATTAAAAAATCTAAAGAATATGTTAGTGCATGAGGATTCTGTTGCAGGCGGTTATGATCTCATGGATATTGTTGCCTTGAAAATTATTGAAAGATCCAAAATTAAAACTAGAATTTTAAAGGCAGACCCTAAAATTATTGAAAAGGCTATCAAGGGTGCCGATGTTGGAACAAAAATCGTTTTATCTTAATTTTTACTCTACCGGTTCATTTTGAATAGTTGGTCTGTCTTCAGTCCAAATTTTTATGCTAGATTCTGGGTATTCAGGCACACCTGAATCTCTTAATTTCTTGAAAATATCAAGAGCTTCTTCTTTTTCAACCTTCTTTGACTGAGCCTTTGTGTACCCATCTTTGTCTACAATAACTGCAACATATCCCTCTTCGGATTGAATCACGGCAGTAAAATCCTCTTCTCCAACGGGATAGAATTTTCCATCAATTTTTTTAGTAGTCAGAGTAAGCATTCCAAATCCTGCAACATCAAATAATTTCATTTGAGATTTACTAGCTCTTATTTTTCCTTGCTGCACTGCCTGAAAATATTGCACACAAAATTTTCTTTATAATGGTATAATAACTATCTCAACATTTAAGATATCATAAGGGTAAGTGATATTGTTGAATCCTAAGATATTTGTCATCGCAGCAATTGCGGTTCTGATAGGAATCTTAGGTGCAATTTTCATGTCAACATCAACTAGTGATACTTTTGAGGAAGGTTCGACTCAAGAAATTCAAAGCCAAGTAGAACCAATAACCATTAATTTAGAAAATGTTGAAATTTTACAAGTCACAGATAGGGCAGCTATTATAGAAATACAATTCAAGCTTGATAATCCTAATTCTCGATCAGTTATTGCTCAACAGTTAAAATATTCCCTTTATGGTTCAAGTGGATCTGAGGAATACAAAATATCATCTGGAGAAATTGGCAAAAGGCCAGAAGGAATGGTTGATGGATCAAACTATTACACATTACTAAGTAATAACTCAATTATTCTAAAAGACAAAATCACTCTAGAGTATCCTGGAAATTCTCCTGAATTGATGTCCATTCTTGAAAGCAGTAATCCTAGCTGGAGAGTAGAGGGTGATGTTTTCTTTAACCTCAGTTCAATGACTAGTGGTCAAGAAAACGAAATTCATTTTGAATCAAGCAAATAATCTAGATTAAGTATCATAAAATTTGAAAATTATGATAATTTGTTTTTAGGGGAAATTGATTGACAAAGTTATAAAAGCCCGTACAGTTGTTTTTTAACAAATGGCAGAAGCAGGTATGGCGGCATATGGTGCAGCAGCAGGCGTAGCAATAGCCTTGGCAGTTGTATGCTTTGCATTACGTGGTAAAGGACATCCTGAACCACTGGATTAAACGAAGGAAACCAATCCTTTACAATCTTTTTAATTTAGTTTTCCTTTGATAGCCCTAGCATCTCAGCTAAGGAAAGTTGTTTTGAGCTCTTTTTACTGATAAAGCATCTTTGGTAATATTGACAATCCAAACAACTCAGTGATGGCTCCAAAATTGGAGTTTTTTGTTCTTTTAAAAGATCATTCAAAACCCTAACACGTCTAATCACTTCTTCAAACATCTTTTTGTCACGAGTAAGAGAAAAGGTAAACTCTTCCCTATCTCGTGTAATATAGATAATCATTCCATCTGGTTTATCATAAATCCAGAGACAAGCATTAAGATAAAGAAGATCATTTGCCTGAGGCGATTCTGGAATTTCTTTACTGGATCTAAATAAAATAATTATGTCATCAAGAATCATATCTGACTGTCCCTTCAATTTAATATCATCAATCTCGAAAATTTTAGGTTCACTACCATACTCTAATTTTCGTAGTAGGCCACTTGTTAGATCATTAAATCCTCTTCTTTCAACTTCTTTTGAATCTGTTCTATCATAATAGGATCTTCTTAAACATTGAACTACTTCTTGCAGGTGAATGGTCTTATAATCAGCAGAATCAATATCAATTTCTAACTCTTTACCTATTGAATCGATGGCGTTTTTGATTACACTTCGAAAATCTCTATCTCCCATCATGATAAATCACTTAGAAAATAGATCCTTATAGGTTAACTCATAATTTTTGTGAGAAACCTAGAAATTTTTCCAGAGAAGGCAAAAGCCACAAAATGAGCACTAAATCCTAAAACTGCCCCCAACACCAAATTACCTGTACTATAATAAATTCCAAGAAATATTCCGAGAGCCGGAATAGTGAAAATCATAGCTAGAAAAGTGCTTATCCATATTGTATTGATTATAACTTCTGGAGGTACTTTATTTTTTTTAGAGGGAAAACTTGCCATTTTGAGGCTAATCTTCTTCTAGAATTAATTTTGACATTGTAGTCTCTGTTGGTATCTTCTGTTCAACAGCATATGCAATGGCTGCCAAATTTCTTACCTCATATGCAGTCAATTTAGTTATGCCAATAATGGTAGCAAAACTGAACATCTTTGTAAAAGATCTCAATGAGGATTGATACATTTCCAGTTCGAATTTTCTTTCAAATTCAGCTATTGCATCTAATTCATTTTCAGATTCTGGAATAAGGTTCTTGTATCTGGTACTTGTCAGTTCATTGAAGGCATCTTTAATTGATGCAGCACCTATCATTCTACTTATCAAATCTCTAGATGCTGTGGGAGTAGTTGATGCAATCAAATCTTGAATTTGTTCTTCTTCTAGACCCCAGAACTTCCCTCTGATGGCACTTAACAAGTTGTAAAAATCAATTTCCATTCCAATTAATTTGATAACTTCACTTGCTCTGCTATTCTTTATGGCACGACCTAATTCCTGATACAAAATTTTATCAAAATAAATATCAAAAATCTGGATATTCTTTTTCTCATTATAAAGAGTAACAGCTTTTGTAATTTCCTCTCCAAACTGACTTGAGTTTAAACTTGCTACGGTTTCTTCTAGATCTTTTGCAACTAATGCCTTGATTACAATATCTCTTTGTTTGATTAACTCCTCGGCATGCAGATTAATATGAGCCTCCATATCTTCTTGAGATTTTCCTAAAACTTTACCCTTTAGAATTGATTTTAAATTCGAAATGATAAACTTCAAGAAATATGCATTGAAAATACTTCTATCCCCAGATAATTTAGCAATTGAATAATGAACATCAGCTAAATGACCTCTCAAGGCGTTTTCAATTTTTTGTGAAGTATAAGGTTTTTGGATATCTGATACAGATTCTGCATAAATTGTATTTTTTATCCTCGTCATTAGCTCCTCTAAATCTCTAGATTCTGCTAATGTTTGAAAATCGGCTTTCTTTAGTAGTTGACCTCTTTTGCTGTATGACTTTACAGAGGCATAGACATTCTTTGAGCCCATTTCAATGGAACTGATTATGTAACTGATTTTAATGTTTGGCGATTTATTCCTAAATTACCTTATTTTCAAGTAATTTCATTTAGGAACCTAATTGCCTCTTCTTTTTCTTGTTTTGATAGTTTCAAAAATGCCTCTAAAATCTCCTTTTGGATACCAAGTGATTCATCAGAAATACTTTGCAATTTTGAGAGATCAAAAGGAAGGAGATCTTTAATTTTGGCGTCACAAAACGCCTTCACATATTTTTGAAAAATTGAATATGTAAAATTAGGACTAGATCTAGACAAACTTGTAATGATCTTCTCAAATTCCTTTTCCTTGGAATCTGCCTTTGAGAAAAACTCTGCAAGTAAGCCTTCTTTATTTTCTACCTCTTTGATTGATAGTGCAATTAAGATCCCTTTTCTTGTCAAATGGTAAAAGGGAATACCTTTTTCCTGAAGTGCCTTTGGCCCTCTTTTTAGGGGCAATCTTCCATGTTCCTCAGCTATACCCATAGGAAGCAAAATCTCATCAAGGTCCCTGAAAATTCCTGAATAGATATTTTTCCAAACTATTCCCTGACCCTTGGCAATTTTCTGAGAAATACCGGTCCTAGTCCTTTCGGCGGGATTTGCCTTACTAGATAAAATTCGTATGATAGATCTTTCTCTGTTTGCCTCTCCTGTTAGACTATTTTCCTTTGTCTTGAAGGTATCAAATATTGATAATTTTGTGTTTGATTTTACCTTCATTCCCTACACCATAACATAATTTTCATTTTCTATGATAATATCAAATTAAACTAAAATATAATAATTTACAAATTTAACAATT
>JAICHE010000002.1 GCA_025922755.1 Nitrososphaeraceae archaeon | reverse complement strand
TTGAACACATGGAAGACAATCCACAATGGCATGGCAAAGCTCCTGATCCTGACGTGGTTCCTCTAATCAATCTTGAGCTTGACTCGCAGTTTATGATAGCCCCATCAATCATTGCAGGAGACATGACAAATCTAGAAAATGAAGTAAAGCGATGCGTAGCAGGACGAGCTGATTATATTCACCTTGATGTAATGGATGGACAATTTGTTCCTGCAAAAACTTTTGATCACAATAAAATCAAAGAGCTGAGGCCTCTTACTGTAATTCCATTTGATTCACATCTAATGATTTCAGAACCTGTAAAACATGTTCGGGATTATGTTGAAGCAGGAAGCGACATCATTACAGTTCATGCCGAAGTTTGTGATGAATCAAGCTTTGGAGAAATTCATGACTTGCTAAAACAAAACCAAGTAGGCGTAGGTTTGGCAATAAATCCTGACACAGACCTTCCTCAATGGTCCTACAAATTTTTACCAACACTTGATCAGCTAATTGTAATGTCTGTTGTGCCTGGAAAATCTGGTCAGAAATACATTCCTGAGACTCATGAAAAAATGAAACAACTAAACTCCATTCTAAATGAGAATAATTTTACCGGATATATTGAGGCCGATGGCGGCGTTAATCTCGAAAATATTGGTTCATGTTTTGAAGATGGTGCACGAGCATTTGTAGGAGGAAGTGCAATCATCGGACAACCAGACGTACGAGAAACAATCAGAGACTTTAGGAATCAAGTTCTAAAAGAGAGGCGAAAAATCATAATTGAAAAGGCTCATCAAATAGGTGGGGCTGATTTGGCAAACAAATGGATTAGCCTGCATGTTGTAGGGGAAAAGAAAGATCAAATTACAAAAATAGCAAAGGAGGAAGGCCTACTTTGAATCCCCCTCAAATGAGTGATATGAGAACAGAGTATTCAAAAACCCTGATTGAGGTTGGAAAAGAAAATCCAAACGTTGTTGTTTTAGGAGCAGATACTACTGACTCCCTTAAGACTTCAGGATTTGGAAAGGAATTTCCAAATAGATTTTTCAATGTTGGAATAGCAGAAGGTAACCTAGTTTCAGTATCAGCAGGATTGGCAGTTTCTGGAAAAGTTTCTTTTGCAAGCACCTATGCAATTTTTCTTCCCGGACGGGCAGTTGATCAAATTAGAAACGGGATAGCATATCCATCCCCTCCAGGAAAAAAAGGGCTGAATGTAAAGCTAGTCGTATCACATGGAGGTCTTTCTGTTGGTCCTGATGGAGGGTCACATCAGCAAATTGAAGACATTGCAATAATGCGGGCAATACCAAACTTTCGTGTCTTTATCCCAGCAGATACCTTTGCAGTGTCTGGCCTTGTAAGACTGATGGCAAAAGAATACGGTCCATTCTATATGAGAATGGCAAGATCAAAAACACCAATTGTTCACTCTGAATCACAAGAATTTCAAACAGGAAAAGGCATTACACTTCGAGACGGAACAGACTGTACTATTGCCGCATGTGGGATTACCGTAAGAATGGCCTTGGAGGCAGCAGAGACATTACAACAAGAAGGAATATCGTGTAGGGTATTGGACATGTTTTCCATAAAACCAATAGATGGTGATCTTTTGGAAAAAGCTGCAAGAGAGACTGGCTGCATTGTTACTTCTGAAGAGCATAATATTTTTGGAGGGATGGGCTCAGCTGTCGCAGAATCTGTATCAGAAAGATATCCTGTCCCCATAACCCGAATAGGTGCTCAAGATATGTTTGGGGAATCTGCAAGAGATGATGAAATCCCACTACTTTTAGAAAAACATGGAATAACATCTTTTAATATGGTAAAAAAAGTCAAGGAGATAAGGAGTAAAAAATTATGAAAATATTTCTTGATACTGCAAATCTTGAATCAATTAAAAAATTCAATGACATGGGCTTGCTTGATGGAATCACAACAAACCCATCTTTGATGTCAAAAGAAGGAGGTAATCCCAAAGATGGAATGGCAGAGATTACAAAGATAATCAAAGGAGATGTAAGTCTAGAGGTTTTAAGCACTGAATACTCTGGAATGATTGAGGAAGGTAGAAAATTACGTGACTATGGCCAAAACGTTGTAGTCAAAGTCCCAATGACTCCTGATGGACTAAGAGCTTGCAAAGCACTAACAGCAGAAGGAATTCCAGTAAATGTTACCTTGATTTTCTCATCTAACCAAGCAGTTCTTGCTGCAAAGGCTGGCGCAAAATATGTTAGCCCATTTATCGGTAGACTGGATGACATTGGACATGATGGAATGAACCTGATAAAAGACATTAAGACAATTTTTTCGAATTATAATTTCAGTACCCAAATCTTGGTAGCCAGTGTACGACATCCTTTGCATGTTGTAGAAGCTGCAAAAATTGGTGCCGACGTTGTAACTTTACCACCTGCAGTATTAGATAAAATGCTAAAACACCCACTTACTGATATTGGCCTGAAAAATTTTCTTGCTGATTGGGAAAAACTAAAGACTGAAAATCCTGATATTCGAATCTAATTTACAAAAATTTTTTGGTTCTAAAATAATCTCTAATAACAAAAAAAGAAGATTAAAAATTATTGAGAACCTTTGTTTGTACTTTTTCTGGAACCTGTTCCTCTACCTGTTACCCTAGTCATTCCTTCAGTTGAAGGTCTTGCCTTTGGGTCTGGAATGTCTCCTAATTTCTTTGAGCCTGTTCCACGTCCTGTATGGATTGTTCTGTTTGCTGCCTTTCGTTTCTTTTCGGCTTGAATTTTTCGATATTCATCACCGGACCATTTTTTGCCTCCGTCATCTACTTCGACGGTGCCGGTGCCCCTACCGCTTCTAACCCTAATTTTTCCCATGCTGTAATTCCATCTCTCTAATATTTAATTAAGCTCATTTGCAAAAATATTTTGCCTCTTGAAAATGTGTGTCCAATCAAGAGTGGGATTTGAGCACCATGTTATCCCACATTTTATAATCTCCTTGAAAATTAGTCCTAGATGTATTTATGAAAACTATCTATTATTTTATTATCGCAGCAATTGCTTTTGCAGCTATTTTATCAAATGCTCTTTTTGGACATTTGCTTTACGATTCACCATATGACCAAGATATTAACAAATATTCCGTGTATGTTCATCTAAAACCCGAATGGAAAAGCTATCCGGGAAATATTTTATATGAAATTACAAATGTCTGGTCTAACCCTGATCCTAAGGCTGATACTTTCAATTATGACCCATCAGTGGAGGCATCTTTGATAACAGAACATAACTTCAATCAATTACAGTTTCAGAATCAAAAATCATTTGTTGAGCTAAAACATGAATTTAGTGATTGTGAATCAAGCTGGAAGCCCATTCTTTATCGTTATGCTATAGATAGTGTAAGGAGTAATTTAGATTCTGTACAAGGAAAACAGCTTAACAATGACCCATATGTGCAAATTTTCCCTGACATTCCAAATGAAAAATATGATTTAGCAGAGCACCAAGAACTAACAAAACAAGGCTTTGTGCAGTTTATTCCAATTTGCACAGCAAAACAAACCACTTCATATGATTTTTCAGTCTCAATTAACGATGATACAAAGGGCTTTGACGTGTATTTTGTAGATTCTAAAAATCAGCTAGACAATTATCTGAAAAACGATTCATTTTCGTTTTATACACATGATGACTGTTATGCCATCAACCATCAAAGTTATAGCGGAACATGCACCAATGTTAGCTCTGAAGGGGGTTTGCTGATAGTGCTACCTGATAACCTAAAGTTATCCCTAACAAAGGTTCGAGTCAATATTCATGAAACATTAGCAACCTAATTGCTAATCCATCCAAGCTTTCTAAAGTAAGCATACATCAGCATAACAGGTATTGCAGAAGCCACAATTATGATGATAAAAGAAGTGTATGGTCCTAAAACTTCCCAACTACTATCTGTTCCTCCTGGTAAATGGACATTCATTCCATAAAATGTTCCAATTACTGTGGCAGGAATAGCAAGTGTAAAAATTATCGTCAAAACAGCAAGAACTTTGTTTGTTTTCTCAGTACTCAACACAAAGTCTGTATCCTTGTAAATCTCCATTGTTTCTCTTGACTCCTCTAGAGTTTCAATCACTTTGTCAATATGATCAATTACGTCATCGAAGAACAATCCAAGATCCTCTTCTTCATCTGAAAATCTTTTGACATTGTTTGCAATTTCCAAAACAAATCGTTTTAATGGATTGGCAATTCTTCGCAGCTTGTTAATCTCTCTTCGAAGAAGAGCAATACTTCTTGCAACGGACTTTGTCTCATCAAAAACTCCATCTTCCATTTCATCAAGATTTGCAAATATTCTCCTAGATGTATGGAGCAGGTCATCAACCAGCTTGTCTATTATCTCGTGAAGCAATAACCCTGATGATCTTCCCAGAAGCTTTTCTTTCCTTTGAAGATCCGAATCAGTAATACACAAATCTACTAGATCAACCAGGGGCTTGAGATCTCCCTGATGTACAGTGACTAGAAAATCTTTTCCTAGAAATATTGAAAGCTGGCTATTTTTTGCCATTGCAACCTTTTGGGAAATCGGTGGAAAATGAAGAATTACAAAAAAATGGTCATCATACCTGTCGAGTTTTGGCAACTCGAATTTGGTCATACAGTCCTCAATGTTTAATGCATTGAAGTGGTATTTCTTTGCAAGCTCCTCAACGTCTGTCCTATCTGGATTTTGCATATCCACCCAGGTGAATCTTTTGGCCTCAATAGTCTGGATTTTTTTTCCTAAAGAGTCATCTAGAGATTTTTTTCCTGACCGTAATCTACTAGAAATAAAGCCTTTCTTCAAGTTGAAAGGTTCCCTGTTACAACAAATTTAAAGCGATCGGCTATGAAAATCTAAAATTTTTGCCACAATACTAATGCCAAGGCATAAGGTAATTTGCACCAGCATAAGTCAATGCAACTGATATTCCCATGGCTATCCACCAAAATCTCATGACTAGATTAAGAACTGCTTAATAATAAATCTACAGGCTAATTTTCACTTTAATTAAAATCAAAGATTATTACTGGTTTAGGAAATTTCCATAAATGTGGCCTTCGTAGTACAGTGGTTAGTATAGAGGATTGTGGATCCTCGGACAGGAGTTCGATTCCCCTCGAGGGCCCTTACAAATTACTTCAAGTCCCTTCCTTGCATACCTTATTTTCGAAATCAAAGTTTGATTTTACTTACTGAATTTGAAATTATATTTTTTGAACAAATAAAAATTGTAATATTTTTTCCTAACACACGAGTATACTTAATACGAACTTTTACCATACTATAGGTACAGAATAAAGTCAAAAGAGTTGTCACCAAACAACTAACGTTTTTGGTCTTAAACTCTAAGGTTGGATGGAAAAATCTTCCTTCAATACGAGTTTGGCTTTTTCTGTATTTTTTTGACGAATTAAGATTATCTTCCAGTTTGTTATTATCTAGAATTTTGCTCCAACATTTTTATAATTTCTTCACAACCAAAATTTATGAATCTTGTAAAATTCTCAATTTTGGCATCATTTACAATAATCATATCTGGAATGACTCCATATGTTCTTGCAGAGGAGTTTAATGTTTCAATTCCAGAAGGAACTTCAGTTAGAGGTTGTGAAACAACTGATGAGTGTTACATTCCTTTTGGCGTGAAAATTAATGTTGGCGATAAAGTCACGTGGACAAATGAGGATTTGGCATTTCATACTGTTACTAGTGGAAATCCAATAGATGGGCCAGTTGATCTTTTTGATTCTGGCATGTTTAAGATAGACGAAAAGTTTTCTCACACTTTTGAAGAATCTGGCAATTTTGATTACTTCTGCACACTTCATCCTTGGATGCAAGGAACTGTTGTAGTTCAAGTGCCAATACCTGACCAAGATCCCCAAAATGGAGGAGGTTGTCTAATAGCAACTGCAACGTATGGTTCTGAGCTTGCACCAAAGGTACAACAACTAAGAGAGATGCGTGACAACAAGCTACTTCAGACAGAATATGGGTCTGCATTCATGGAATCATTCAATGATGTCTACTATTCATTTAGCCCTGAAATTGCAGACTTTGAACGCGAGAATCCTTTATTCCGAGAAACTGTAAAGCTTGCAATAACTCCGATGATCTCCAGTCTTTCAATTCTGAATCATGTGGATATAGATTCAGAAGCCAAAGTGTTAGGATATGGAATAGGTTTGATTCTTCTAAATGTTGGAATGTATATTGGAGTTCCTGCTGTCGTGATAATAGGAATTAAAAAACAAATAATCAAACCTTTGAATCTCTAAACCATACAAGTTCCACTCTCAGAGTGCTCTGTTTTAATAAAAATTTGGAATTATTTTTGTGACGGAAAATAGTATTACCAAGCTCATTTTATGATAATAATTAAACTTCTGACCACTCAATTATCTTGACGACACATACTGGATTATCATATACATCATCAGACAAATGAATTTGGTTAATCGTCTGTCCTGACAAAATCGTCACTTTGACTTGCTTTTCAAATAAAATATTCTCATTGTCAGTAAATGACACTCCTAAGAGTACTTCAAAATCTTTTTCATTTGTATTTGATATTTGAAATTGAGATTCTGTCAAACCAGAAGAAGTTTCAAAACAATTTCCAGGAGTAATTTTAAAACCCATCATTACATCATCACTGCTCTCCAACACCATCATAGGTGAGGGAGACTCTGAATCGTGAGGGATTATCCCAAAAAAATCATTTGCTGGAATGAAAATTAAAGCAACAATAACTGCTAAACAAGACGCTATAATGATCGTGGCTTTTTTTGGAGACATGATTTTAGTTTAGAAATAATTTATGTGGACTTTCTTTGGTGACATGGAATTTATACAATTCATTGTCTTTTAGGATGTAAAACGGATCATGCATCAAAAACAATTCCATTGCTTCAGCTACTGAAGATGACATTACATCTTGAGCTTTGTATGGGCAAAATACTAATCCTGGAAATGGGTCTTTGTCATAATCCCTTTCAATTTGCATTGCATCTGCAAAAGAAGAAGATGCAATATCAGCTAAAACAAAATCAATGCCAAAGAGTGGTCCTTTTTTTGAGATTTTGCTTAATTCTTTTCCAAGTTTTTCGGCATATTTTTTTGGATCTTCATCAAGAGTGTATGGCTCAACAGTACCATCAAGCCAGCCAAGTTTGGTCAAAGTCTTTTTTGATGGGTGATTTGGAGGTGCACAAAATGCTCTAAACAATCCTTGCTCTTGTGCAATCTTGTCTACGGATTTTAATAGCTCTACTACTGCCTTGTCATCATCATAAATTAACAAAAAATGCTTCTTTGGAACATCTGATTTTTGTAGTAACCACTTGTCAATTGCATCTTTAACAATCGAATTTACAGAAACGCCCATCTCATCGGCAATTTTTGAAAGCTCAGAGTGTTCTTTCTCATCAATATTTCTGATGTGAAGATCCTTTGCCATACCATAGTTGAATTGTCTCTCTATTTAAACAATGGTACCATGGTACCAAAAATATCAATACTTATATTATGGTACCATGGTACCATAAGTATGCAAAAACATCCAACAATTGATAAAAAATTGGCAGATTGGGTGTCGGCCTTTAATTCGATTCCCAATAAGCAAAGCAAGGATGCCCAGATCCTCAAAAGCTTGATTCTGGGATATCATGCAACACCAAAAAAAATGGAGGTAAAGCCTATTGCAAGTTGTTGAATCTTTTGAAGACCAAATGCTAGACATTATGAACAAGTCGGCATTGGCATTGATGATTTCAGTTGGACATCGAACAAAGCTCTTCGATACAATGTCAAAACTTCCAGCTTCAACAAGTACAGACATTGCAAGAAATTCTAATCTTAATGAAAGATACGTAAGAGAATGGCTTGGTGCACTGGTGACAGCAAAAATTATTGATTATGATCCTCAATCAAGTCTGTATTCTTTATCAAAAGAAAAGGCAAATTTTCTAACTAGAAATGGTTCTTTTAATATGGCAACTACTGCACAATTCATACCAGTTCTTGCTCAAGTAGAGGATGAAATAATTCACTGCTTTGAAAATGGAGGGGGAGTTCCGTACGAAAAATATCATAGATTCCATGATGTAATGGCAGAAGAAAGCAGTCAAACTGTCTTGGCAGAATTAATTGATGGCATCTTGCCAATAGTACCTGAAATTATTGAAAAACTACAACAAGGAATTAGAGTACTTGATATTGGGTGTGGAAGTGGAAGAGCAATAAATCTAATGGCAAAAACATTTCCTTCATCTCAATTCGTTGGGTATGATTTTTCCAAAGAAGGTATAGCAAACGCTGAAAGAGAAAAAGAAGATCTTGGAATCACTAATTCTTCATTTGAACAACAAGATGTGGCAAACTTTGATCATGAAGATCATTTTGATCTGATTACTGCATTTGATGCAATACATGATCAAGCAAATCCTGAAAAAGTCCTAGAAAACATTAAGCGCTCATTAAAACCTGGAGGGGTATTTTTGATGCAAGATATTGCAGGTTCATCTAAACTTGAAAATAATCTTGATCATCCATTAGCACCATTCCTATACACAGTTTCGTGCCTACATTGCATGACTGTATCATTGGCCCTTGAAGGCAGAGGTTTGGGAGCAATGTGGGGAAAGGAAAAAGCTATTGAAATGCTCAAGGGGGCTGGATTCTCAAATGTTGAGGTAAAACAGCTTCCTCATGACCCAATAAACTACTTTTATGTTGCAAGGAGTTGAAAATGAAATCTATGTTTCCTCTAAGAATGTCTAAATATGCAGAATTTATTGGAAACACATTGAATAGAGGAAATTTCTCTCCATTTTTGCTTTTTCTTTTGATTATACTTGTAGTCTCAATAGGAATTGCCCCCACTTTATCATATGCAGCTTCCATTGACTCTCCTAGAAAACAAATGTCAAACGGTTCAGAACCTGAAGAAGTAATTTGCAATCCAGATTTGACATTGATGATTCGTTATTCTGGAGAGGCAGCATGTGTTACATCAACTACTGCAGAAAAACTATCTGAAGCTAATTGGGGAGCCACACAAAAAGAATTTCCAGTCGATTCTAACCAAATCACAGCTCTAATCAATTATAGAACAATTGATGAATCAAGGCAAAAAGATGGGTTGGCAATAATGGATTTGAATCCGCACTCTGAAACCTTTGGAGATATTTTGCAAGACGCTCCAGTTGGAGAGGGAGTATTAATGCATCATCCATTTTACAATTCGGACAGATCAAAAATCTACAACACAGCTTTGATGGGAGAACGATTGTATCAAGTAAACCTTCATGATAATACAATTTTTGATGTTTCTCCAATCGATACTGGTTCTTGTGTGGTTGGCGAAGACATGATTTTTAGCAAAGACGGAGAAAAATTCTATCTTACTTGCATGGGCTCTGACAACATTTTGGTATTTGATGCAAAAACCAACCAACTAATAGATGAAATCTATGCAAACCAGGAAGAAAACTCAGAGGCCTTTACAAAATATCCTCATGGAATCTCAGCTGATGAGACCATCGATAGAATGATTGTTACTCAAACAGTCTCGCCTGCACTTGATGATCCCCAAAGTAGTGTTACAATAATTGAATTTAGTACTGGAAAGGTGCTATCTACACTTGAATTGGCTAAGAATCCAGATACTCCAAGTGCCCCTGTGGAGGTTTTATTCCATCCCCAACAACGCTTAGCATATGTCTCAGGAATGCTTGATGGAACCATTTGGGTTCTAGTTTGGGATGAACAGACAGAGTCTTTTGCCCCAAAATTAATTGATGATGGAGCAGAACGTGAACATTCATGGCCACTTGATTTGAATATTGGTCCCAAAGGAAATCTATTTGTCAGTTTTGCAGTTCCAGGGGTGGTAAATGAATACTCTTTGGAAAACCCAGAGCAGCCAGAACTTTTGAGAACATTACCTGCGATGCCAGGAGCTCATCATACTTTGTTTAGCCAAGATGGACAATACATGTTTGTTCAAAACAACCTTTTGAATTTGGACGGATTAAATTCTGGAACTATTAGTGTAGTTGATTTATCGTCAGGAAATCTTATTGCAACTATTGATGATACACTAAAGCAAGGAATGATGATAGAATCAATAGATTTCATATATGAAGAATCTTTGACCAAAACCACATTGGGATCATAATTTTAAAATTATTTTGTATGTGCCGATAGCTGTTTTCTTTTTCTAAATGCAATCCCACTTGCAACTAACAACAATACTTGTAAAACATATCCTCCTATTATCAATACTATTGCATTTCCAATCGGCTCAAAACTAGCCATTATTTCTATATGTCTTGGAGATACCGTATTTCCAACAATTACAAGCAATGCAATAACCATATTGGGTATTGTGGAGTATTGTAATCTCCATAGGGAAATTCCAGCAAGTACAACAAAAGAAGATTCTAGTATGATTGCATTTACTAAAAATTGAGGATCTCCCATTGGAATTCCTATTATCCCAACAACGCTAATTGACACCAAAATAATAAAAATAATCTTTTGAAGTAAAATCATATTTTTCATAAATTTATTCCAAATAATAAAATGACTATTCTAAACGATGCAAATGCAGTATATTATTTAGATTATTACAAAATTATCTAAAAATAAAAAAAGAATTTTTTCAAGGAGCTGTTGATCTAATCATCCAAAGCATTTTTTCGTGCTTTTCCATCAAACCTGTCAAAAAGTCACTGGTTCCCATATCGTGAAAATCTTTGTCAGATTTTTCAAGATCAGATCTGAGGTTTCTAATAACAGATTCGTGATCTTCTATCAAATTAGAAAACATCTCCTTGTCACTAGGATATTGGCCAGGATGCTCTTTGAGTCTTGTATGATTTTTCAATTCTTCAAGAGTGGCAATTGCCTTTCCTCCTACCTGCCTTATACGCTCGGCTATATCGTCAATGAACACTTCAATCTCGCCATATTGGCCTTCAAAGAACTTGTGGTAGTCATTAAAGTGTGGGCTGACTACGTTCCAATGATAGTTTCTGGTCTTTGTGTATAGCACGTATTCATCGGCTAATAAGGAAGTAAGCATACTTACTACTCCTTCTCTGTCCTGTTCTACAATTCCTATGTTCAGATCTTTTTCTATTTGTGTGTCATATGTTTGTGCCATAACAAAATTTGAAATTTTATTACATATTAGTAAATCGTTACAAATGTCAAAAATTAGCACTAGGAAAAAAATCAAAACAAGTGAATACCTGGATCTTAAAATTTTTATCTAAAAAATAATGTGGGAAACCTTTGTTCCCACATTTATGGACAATAGATTGATTTTACAAATTTTTGCCGAATTTTGATTTTATTCATGCTACAAGAACCTCCTTCACATTTTTCTCTGATAGATATGTCGCTCTAGACATCAACATACAATTCAAATGAAATTTTTCCAAAGGAGTATATTGACACTTTGGGCAAATATATTGAATTGTCTGATAACACTCAGCACATTTTGACTGTGCTGAGAGCTCAGAGCCACATCTTCTACAAAGTGTGTCTGGCATTTTGTACCACCTCACGGAAAATTACGTCTTCCGATTTTCCATTTGCTGATGGTCTCCTCTGAAAATCTTTCAAATGAGTTTTTTGCCGATTTAAGAGATTCTTTTAGCTGAGAGATTGGTTGTTGTTTTGAATTTTGTTTCAATTCCTTCCACCTCTCTTTTATTCAACTGTCACCCTCTTGCCTTTTGGTTTTTTTTCTGCAAGAGTAAATGACAGCTCCAGTATTCCATTTGTGTACTTTGCTTTTGCAGAATTTTCATCCACCTTGTATTTTAGAGGGATGGAATCTTTGTATTTTCTGCTCCCACGTTCTGCAGTAATGGATGCTGTATTGTTTTCAATATTTACCTGAATGTCTGCTTTTTCTATTCCAGGCATCTCAGTTACGAGTTTGAGGATGTTTTCTTTTTCGTTGATAGTTTGATCAACGTAAAGTTTCCTGGCACCATGATCCTCTATTGTTTTTTGAGGTATGGTGTTTCCCCACTCTTTTAGATAAGGCCTTCCATCAGGCCCTACAGTCATCTCGTAACCATAGTAGTATGGCCCAAGAGTTTGGACTCGGCCCCCATTTGGAATTTCGAAGACATCGTCCATGTTAAAAAAACGGCTCGACAATCTTCGAAATGTATTTTCGAATTGGTCATCAAACCACATATGTTATTCACCAAAAGGTGTAATAGGCATTACAATTAATAAATATTTTGCATTAAACCTCTATTACTGACACATTGTCATAAATATGACAAAATTAAAATATCAAAAACAGAGATATTTTTCCATGCAACAACTTGTTGTTTTAGAAAATCATGGTAAACCCAAGTACCAAAAACAGGTCACCTATTTTTGTAGGCTGTGTAGGCAATATGGAATTAAGACAAGAAAATCGCATCTACAAAATTTCCACAAAGCAAATCGTGACACAGTAACAAAAAGAAGCAACAATGATCTGGTTGATGTAATTTTCATTGCATCGAAATAATTTTTTTCAATTTTCTATTTTTAAAATTAGCTTTTTTATTTTGAATTGAAAGTCAGTATTGGAAAGCTTCGGATACAAATTTAGAATATTTCATAGAAAAATTTAGAAAAAATCATATGATTCCTAAAAGAACTGGTTGAGATTCAAAAGGTTTGTCTGCAACATATAACTCTCTATCTAATTCCAAACTAGATGGAATCTCAAAACCAATATTTTTTGTTATTTTAAAACCTGGGGGAATTCTTATACTGAAAATATGTTCATTATCTTCTTTGGAAGCATCAAATGTTTTTGGAGTGTATATTCTTCCTTTTTCATCCTTTAACAGCCAATTTTTTCCATAAACAATAGCTTCTGCTGTTCCATAATTTTCAATTTCTATTTTTGTAATTAGGAAAACGCCACCTTCTAGAGGTTTTTCTCCATTAACTCCAAAATCAGTCCTTTTAATTTCTAAAAGTGTGTATTGTAATTCATTTGTTAGAAGAGTTTTTGGCAGAGGTGGTATTTCCAATCGTTTAGATTTTTCCTCCTCTAAAGAAGGTAAAGATAATTCATCTATTCCCAAAAAATTAAATGCATAATTGGAATAATAGGTCCCAATAGAACCAACAATTATCCCAATTATTATGCCTGTGACCACAAATTTTTTTGCCAATTACAAGCAACAATTTCTAGAGTTCTTGTTAAAGCTTTCAGCGATTATACAGGTTAAAATACAATCTAAATCATAAGAGTACACCTGAAATTGAAATCAAATAAATCCGAAGGGAATGCTTCTGAAAAAACCGGGGAAAATCCTTCTAAAATCTCACCTGAAAAGGCAAAAAAATCCCCCATGGCGCCTGAAAATGATTCATTTCTAAAAATCAAACAAAAAACAGATGAAGCAATAAAGGAATCTTTTGATTTTGCTGTCAGTGCTTCTAAGAAAATTGATAAAAACATCAAGGAAGGCATTCAAAAAACAAAGGATAGTTCAATCTACCAAGAAGTTCAAGACAGAACAAACCGAATTAGAACGATGGATCAGAGTGAAAAAAACCGGCATAAACGCAAAATTATTCGTAGTATGATTAAGCTTCGTGACATTATTTTTGAATTATTTGAAAAGTTTGTTGGCAGAATTCGAGTAGGAACTCAATATGGAAAATCAAGTATTGATCTGTTAAGCGAACTTGCAAAACTAAAAGAGCTTGGAATTATCACTGAAAAAGAATTTGAAGCAAAGAAAAAAGAGATTTTAGATAGAATTTGATGTAATATGAATAAAAATTTTGTAATAACTTACTTGATAATTACAATAACGATATTGATAGGAATTATTATGATGACAATTTTTGAATTATTTTCTGAAAATTGGTTGGTGTCACTAGTAATAATTTTAATAGCGATTGCTATTGGAATTGTATTGGCTTTTTTAAAATTAAAAAAATAATTGATCTACTCTAGTGGAAACATCAAATTATTTCCGATGATTTTATAAGTGGTGTTTGAATAACTTTTGACCAACATGCAATATGTAGAAAAAAAATTAATCTTTTACAAATTACTTACTGAAATTATAATGGGAGAAATGAAAAAATGAATTGCTATAGGCCTGAATGCCATCTTGATTCGCCATGCATCTACTGTGGTGGTAAAAAAAACTCTGATGATTTTAATAATCATCGTCGCTCTAGTTCTTACTCTGGAGATGAATAAACTTCACTTTTCTATGAGGATTTGTCAAAATGAAGGCTTCTGATCTTTTAGTAAAGTGCTTAGAATCCGAGGGTGTTGAATATATTTTCGGAATTCCTGGAGAAGAAAATGCAGACCTTATGATGTCACTGGCAGACTCTAAAATCAAATTTATTCTCACTAGGCATGAACAAGGTGCGGCCTTTATGGCCGATGTTTATGGGCGATTATCTGGCAAAGTGGGGGTTTGCCTGGCTACGTTAGGGCCTGGGGCAACCAATTTGGCAACAGGAGTTGCTAATGCAAATATGGACAGGTCTAGGCTTCTTGCAATAACTGGTCAAACTGATTCCCACCTATTGCACAAAGAATCTCATCAAAACCTCAATGTTGTAAAAATGTTCGAACCAATAACCAAATGGAGTTGGTCGATAAGATCTGCTAAAAATATTCCGGAAATTGTGAGACGCTCATTTAAAATTGCATTAACAGAAAAACCAGGTGCAACTCATATTGAATTGCCGCAAAATGTGGCAAAAAAGGAAACTGATATTCCCCCAATAGAACCACAAGAAATTTTTCGACCAAAGGCAAACGAAGATCAAATAAAAAAAGCAGCTCAGATGATCTTGGAAGCAAAAAAACCAATCTTGTTTGTCGGGAATGGCTGTATCCGTGAGGACGCAAGTGATAACTTGAGAAAATTTGTTGAAAAAACAAAAATTTATTCCATTAATACTTTCATGGGAAAAGGTGTAATATCTGACGATTGTGAAACTCATCTCCAAACAATTGGTATCAAGGATGCAGATCATGCACTAAAGGCAATTCTTGAATCTGATGTTGTAATTTCTGTTGGATATGATTTAGTAGAATATACCCCGAGAATGTGGAATTCGAAATTGGATAAAAAAATAATCCATGTGGATTTTACCCCATCAGAAGTTTATACATTTTACAGACCTGAAGTTGAAATTGTCTCAGATATTGGATTGGCTATGGATGCCATACTTGATGAATTAGAAAAACAACAATCAGACCCTAAAGTAGAATCATATCCTAGAAAGGAAATTCCACAAGTTTTCAAAAAGGTTAGGTCTGAGGTAATTGAGAGAATTGAAACCTTCAAAGAAGATTGTTCTTATCCAATCAAACCTGAAAAAATAATTGTAGATGTAAGAAAATCTTTGAATGCCGATGACATAGTCTTATCTGATGTCGGATCTCACAAACTTTGGATATCAAAAATCTATCAAACCTTGGAGCCAAATACGTGCCTAATTCCAAACGGATTTGCCTCTATGGGGTTTGCACTACCTGGTGCAATAGCTGCCAAATTAGTGCATCCGAATAAAACCATTGTAGCGATGACAGGCGATGGGGGATTTCTAATGAATGTACAAGAAATTGAAACTGCAGTGAGGCTAAAATTGCCAATAATTGTAGTGGTGTGGGTAGATAATGATTTGAATTTGATCTCCTTAAAGGAGACACATGAATTCGGAAAAAGTGTTTTTACAAAATTTGGAAATCCAAACTTTGTTCAATTAGCTGAAAGTTTTGGAGCAATAGGAATTCACATCAAATCCACAGAAGAATTTTCCAAAGTTTTAGAAAAGGCAAAAACAATTCCTGACAAACCTGTAATAATAGCCATTGATGTTGACTATAGTAGAAATGCTGTTTTGTTGGATGATAATTTTCCACCATATGTCAATGACATAAAAAATCACAAATCGTAAATTTGGTTTAACAAAGTAAAAAAACTAGAAATTATTCTGTTCTATTCTTTTTAACTGATAAGGACATAAAGATTATTTTGAAAATAATTTGCGATTAATATATAGATACAAACTGAATCACTTTTAAATCATTAAACCGTCAATCTTTTAGTTTGTCATTTAAAAGACCAAAGATCCCGAAACCTAAAATTCCTAAAGTAAAAAAACCAACTAATTCCAAACGTAAAAAATTAGACAAAACAATAAAATCCGAAATCTCTAAAAAAATTACCACAAAAATTAGGAGTAAAAAAACTTCTTCGCAAAAACCAAAACCTAGAATATCTAAAAAAACAACTCACAGAAACAAAGGTATTTGTTATTCTCAAAAAAACTGTAAGGGAAAAATTGTTTCAAGTCAGTGTACCAAAACAGAATGTAAGAAATTAGGCGGAAAAAGCTGGAAAGGATTAAGTGGATGTCAAGAAATTTCGTAATTTAGGAGCATATTTTTTTGGTATTTGAAGCAATTTTGTACATAGCAGTTCTAGTACTGTCTGCCAAGCTTTTTGGTGAAATCCTACATCGAATAAAACAACCAACTATAATTGGAAATGTTTTAGCAGGTATAATCGTGGGACCTGCTTTATTTGCGCTGGTTCAGCCTATCGATGAGATTGAAGTTTTCATTTCAATAGGAGTTTTCTTTTTGTTCTTTTTAATTGGGCTCGAAGAGATAGATCTTTCAGGTCTTTTCAAAGTTTTACGTGGAAGAATTTTTGCAGGTTCTGCTATTGGATTTTTGATTCCATTTACTGCAGCAGGGGTTTTTGGATTTTTGACCATGGATATGGGGTTAGTCAAAGCTCTAGCAATTGGAAGTGTGGTTGGTGCATCAAGCTTGGGTGTTACTGCAAAGGTTCTTACAGATATGGGAAAATTACGGTCTACAATAGGTTTAGAGATTTTCACAATTGCAGGAATTATAGAATTTATCGCAATCATCTTTACCAGTGTTGTAATTCAGATTAATGCTTCTGCCTCTCCACAGGTTGATGATTTTGCTTGGTTGTTTGCAAAAATGATTATATTTTTTATTATTGCGGGGTTGGCATCTGTTTTTGTTTTCCCTCGTTTTTTCAGATTAATTCGACAACACCTGAAAGCCCAACAAGTCTATTTTGCAGTAGTGGTAGGAATAATTCTTCTTGTTGCTTATTTTGCAGAAATTAGTGGAATCCATGGCGCAATAGGGGCCTTGCTGCTTGGAATTGCGGTATCTAGAATGGAGAGACAAGAGTATCAAGAAATTTCAAAAAGTGTCCATGCATTAGGTTACGGGATATTCATACCGATATTCTTTGCAGGAATTGGTTTACATTTTGCCTTGGGGTTCTTTGAGCTTCCAATTTGGGTTATTGTAGGATTTTTAATAATTATTGTGGCAGGAAAGTTTGGAAGCTCATATTTGGCAGCAAAAGTTGCTCACATGAGGCCAGCAAAAGCAGTTGCCTATGGGGTAATGTCAAAAGGTGCAGTTGACTTGGCACTCATGCTTTCATTATTAGACTCCGAAATTCTTGATGATGACCTATTCTCGCTGTTAGTTTTTGGAACTTTGATTACTATGGTGATATCTAGTGTAGAGCTTCAGAGACATCTAAAAAAAGTCGTACATGTAAAGATAGGCTCAAAAGAATTGGCTTTAATTCCCATCTATTTTAGGAGAGCAGTCTCAGGATTTACATCAGAAAAAGTTATGAGTATTACATTTAACCAAGTGAGCCCATCTGATACCCTAGATAAAATACTTGAAACTCAAGAAGATCCTGAACAAGAATTCATTGTATCAAAAGAAAATAAAGTTGTAGGAATGATTTCCAAAAAGGAGATTGAAAAAGTCGATAAAAAAATTCGAAAGGACATCACTGCCAGCAAAATAATGCATAGAAGATTCCAAACTGCTATACCTCAAGAATATTTATTTTCGGCAATTCAAAAATTGAATTCTAATCCAGTACAAATAGTACCTGTAATAGACCCCATTGAAGATCATGTAATCGGGACCATCAGCCCTGCAAAAATTGTAAAACTTCTTGAAACAAAAGAAGCTGAAAATTCATCCTAATCCTATGCTTTTGTTTAAGATTTTACAAAATCCCTTTGTCCAAATATAAAAAAATATGATATTTGTTTAAATGCCGAAGATATTTGAAATTAATGTGGATAAATCAAAAATAAAAAAAGATATAGCTGAATATTTTTCAAGGACTGAAGATCCCTCAGCAAAAGCAATGTATGACTTTTTCAATAAAGAAGTAAGTTCAAGAGATATCATGGGAATTCATACTGATATTCCAATTATGGGGAAAAGCCAAAAAAACCGCAAATATATTTTCGGACTTTGGAGGGTGACCAATTATTCTAATGTGATTCCTTGGATAAGATTGGGAATACCAAATGATGAAACAACCCCTTCATTAGAAATAGTTCTTCCAGTTTTACATGGGGATATGCCAAAATTATGGTCACAAGGAAAAAGCTACTTTCGAATGGTAATTGGATACAAACCAGGGAAACATGGTCCTATAATCCAATTCTTTACCAATTATGTAGGGATGCATGATGTACCAGAAATTTTAGAAATTACAACCAAATTCCACAGAAAAATCAGAACCTATGGTAATTTTAAGAATCTAAAGTAAAAAAATCAAGCAAATGTATTAGATAACCTGTGACCCTTCTGAAATGGACTTAACATCTACCTTTTAGCCTCTCCTACAATATCTCCAACAATTTCTTCTAGAAGATCTTCAATAGTGATTATTCCCTCAATTGACTCATCTTCACTACGCACAATTGCCATGTGGCTTGCATTTTTTTTGAGTGAAATTAACAAATCACTTATTTTTTCATTTGAAAATACAAAAAACGGCTTTCTTGCAATTTTACCAAGCCTTGTTGTTTGGTATTCTTTTTCTGGCAAATTTGCAATGTCCCAAATATGCAATATACCAATAATGTTTTCTAAATTCTGGGAATATACTGGAATTCTTGAAAATCCTTTTTTCTTTATTTGTGAAACAGAATCAGAAAGTAAACTTTCACTGTCAAGAGAGAAGATCGATGATTTTGGCGTCATTACATCTTTAATGGGTTTATCATCAAACTCGAGTGCGTTACGTACAAGCATGTGCTCCTCTTGTTCTAGGGCTTTCTCCGATAATCCTAAATCTACCACTTCTTTGATGTCTTCTTCTGTTATGGGTTTGGGATAAGAATGACCCCCAACCAAATTCAAAAAAGATTTTGTTAAATGTTCTAAGAATATCACAAATGGATACATGACATAAGTGAAACCAAGAAGGAATCTGCTAAACCGTAATGCAACCTTTTCTGATTGAATATTGGAATAAGTCTTTGGTAGAATTTCTCCAAAAACTAGGATTACAAAGGTCATAATTCCTATTGCAATTCCTACCCCTTGATCTCCTA
>JAICHE010000001.1 GCA_025922755.1 Nitrososphaeraceae archaeon | reverse complement strand
CTTTAATCTTGCTTTGCTTAACTGAATTGTTCTTATTTCTTCTTTAGTGATTGGTACTTTTTCTGTTCTTTCAAAATATTCATCAGGAATTCCCGGAGTTTTATAATTCCACATCTAAGATCACTGATTAAATTGATGTAAGAAATCAGATATTGATTCCACTGGAAGCATCTCCCGAATGCACTAGTGTATAAGTTACAATCCAAGTAAATAGGTACAAGAAAATATAACTACCAATTCCCTGTGTAACAATTTTTTTTCTATCAGAAGAGGGTAATTGCATCTTCATTCCTTTGGCAACAACAATTGTTCCGGCAAAAATTATAATCATAAAGGCAATTGAAGCCCATCTTCTTTCTTCACCTTCTATATCTTCAAAAATGAATGTAGCAATAGTTCCTGCAATAACTGCAAGTCCAACTCTTAACCAAAATAATTTGTTTAGTTTTCGATCTTTTTCGCTACTTTCCACAAGATTTGTTGTAGGTTCTGTTGGAGCTGAATCTGCTATATTTGGAGACTCTGTTTCTGGAATTTCTTCAGGCTTTTCCTCAATAGATTCCTTCTTAGAGTCTTCAGGCTCAGGAGTAGGTTTCGATGTTTTCTTTTTGTGTTTGGCCAAGTAAATTTCTAGTGTGTCTCAAGTGATCCTCGTTTAAAATCTTTGGTCAATAAATGAGCATAAAACAGGAAGAGTATAATTTCCCGTTTGGAGGGATTTGTTATGACACTTGCTGGAATAGAGCTTAATTTCCTTGTAAATAGAATTTCTGAAGAGGTACAGGGTTACTATGTTAGTAATATTTGGGGAATAACAAAGGACAGTATTTTATTCAAATTACACCATCCAGAAAAAGCAGATATTTTTATGATGATTTCTACTTCTGGATTTTGGTTAACGTCAGTAAAGATAGATCAAATAGAACCAAACAAATTATTAAAAAGATTAAGAAGCGATCTTCTCAGATTTAAAATCAAAAAAATTGAACAGATAGGATCTGAGAGAATAGCATATTTCACATTTTCAGGATTTGATAAAGAGTTTGTAATTATTGCTGAGTTTTTTGGAGATGGAAATATCTTGCTTTGTAATGAAGAAATGAAAATTCTTGCTTTACAACATTCTATCGATGTAAGACATAGAAAATTAGGAGTAGGAATGAAATATGCTACTCCTCCTCCAAGTGGGCTAGATATTTTCAATATCAAAGAATCAGATTTTGATGATCTTAAAAAAACGGATTTGATTGCAGGAAAATGGTTAGGTAGAACTTTGGGTTTACCCAAAAAATATGTGGAAGGAATATTTATCACTGCACATATTGATTCAAAAAAAATTGGAAATGAATTTACCAATGATGAAATTAAGAAAATCTTTCATACAACAAAAACCATTGTTACCAATGTAGTCACAGGTAATCATGATCCTGTAATAATTCGTAATGATAAAACCGAGGTTATGCCGATTAAATTAGATCCATCTGAAGAATATTTCTCTGTCAATAGTTTCATGGAAGGATTGGATAAAGTTTTTACAGAAAACATTGTGGAAAAGGGCAAAACTCTTCAAACGGGGGAATCGGATAAAAAAATCAAGGAACTTGAAACTCAAATATCAGAACAGGAAAAAGCGATGGACACTGTTAAAGAAAAGTCAAGATATATCACAAATTTGGCTAATTCTCTATTTGAAATGGTCACAAAAGGGATAATTTCCATTGAAGATGAACGGGCACGGGATATTATGGCCACGAATAATGCTCAGTTATCAAAAGAAAAGGGAGTTTCTCTAATTGTAATAAACGAAGAAAAAATCAAAATAGATCCTTCTGCATCCTTGCAATCTATTGCCTCTGTTTTGTTTAATGAAGCAAAACGACAATCTGGTGCGATAAAATCAATTGAGCAGATTAAAGAAAAGACAAAGAAAAAACTTGAAAAATTGAAGAATAAATCAAGTTCGCAACAAAATGAAATTTTAGTAGCAGAAGTAAGGAAAAAAAATTGGTATGAGAGATACAGGTGGTTCTTTACTTCTGATGGAATGCTTGCCATTGGAGGTCGGGATGCTCCATCTAATTCTGCAGTTGTAAGAAAACATCTCAAAAAAAATGATAAAATATTTCATGGTGACATTTTTGGTTCACCATTTTTTATTTTAAAAGATGCTGAAAAACCAACTAAAAAAAGTATGGACGAAGTTGCTCATGCTACAGTTTGTTTTAGCAGAGCTTGGAGAGAAGGAATGCATGGATTAAGTGCTTTTTGGGTAAATCCTGAACAAGTAAAAAAATCAGCACCTACTGGACAATTTCTTCCAAAAGGCTCCTTTACTATTGAAGGAAAAAGGAATTTTGTAAATATACCTTCATTGCGTTTAGCAGTTGGCATAATCCCACAGGATGACCACTATCTTTTAACCTCAGGTCCGCCTGATCCAATTAAAAAAGATTCAATTTGTTATGCAATTATTGAGCCACATGGATTGGATATGGTTGATGCTGCAAAAAAAATTAAGATGGAATTTTCTAAACTTGAAGAAGAAATAACAAAACCAATTAGCATAGATGATTTTGTTAGAGCTTTACCTGCTGGACAAAGTCAAATTAAAGAAGTGGGATATGGGGATGCAGTATGATAATGAAAATAACCCAACATTCTTTGTAGATGCTATGTTAGGAAACATTGCTAAAAAATTACGGTTGATGGGATATGATTCTAAGTATGAACCAGATATTCAAGATGATGATTTGATCAATTTAGCAAGAAAGGAACAAAGAATAATAATTTCGCGAGATGAAAATCTTGTTAAAAAGGCCTTAAAACTTGAAATAAATTCTATATTTTTAGAAAAAAAAGAAGAGACCAAACAATTTCGCGAAATAATTGATAAACTAAATTTGAAAATAATTGAAATTAATGGGGATAGAGCAAGATGTCCTTTATGCAATACTAAAACAAAATCCGTTAACAAGGACAATGTAAAGAGCAAAATACCAATCAAAATTTTAGAACAAAATGCAAAATTTTGGGAATGTAAAAATTGTGGAAAAATTTTTTGGGAAGGATCTCATATTAGAAACCTACAGAAATTTGTAAGTGAGTTAAATGAAAGATGACATAATAATTACAGAAGGCGACGGTAAAACTCTTGTAAAATCTGCAAGAAGAATTGTTACTGAATTTCTTAAAGATGGTACAAGGTTAATTTTGGAAAAGAATTTTCAAGAAAATTTCTCATTCAAATCTGGAGTTTTTGTAACTTTGAATAATCCACTAGGATTACGTGGTTGTATAGGATATCCCCTTCCAGACAAAAAATTGTTTGATGCATTAGAAGAAGCTTCAATTGCCGCAGCCACAGAAGATCCAAGATTTCCTCCAGTGAAATTTGAAGAGTTGGATTCTATTACTTTTGAGGTAACAGTTCTTACTCCCCCTAAAAAAATCGATGTGAAAGATCCGATTGAATATCCTTCAAAAATCAAGATTGGTAAGGACGGTCTAATTGTGAAATTTGGATGTAATTCTGGTTTGCTGTTGCCTCAAGTTCCTGTTGAGTACGGATGGAATGAAAAAGAATTTCTTGAACATACATGTGAAAAGGCAGGGTTACCTAAAGATTATTGGAAAAACAAAGAAACTCAAATTCAGAAATTTCAGGGCCTTGTTTTTAAAGAAACCGAGCCTATGGGAGAAATTATTCAAGAAAAGTTATTGGATTAGGAGATTCGGTATCTAATAGAACTTCCATTCCAGTTTTAAGTGAAGAAAACTCTTTGTCTGTAACTGTGATTAAAGGAATGTTTGCAAGTGCACACCCAGTAGCAACTGTAAGATCCACTTTTTGACAAACCATAGCAAGTGGTGCAGAATTGTTGGATTTGATTGAATAGATTGTGTACGCCCCAACACTGCTACCTACTCCAGATGGAAAAACCAATATGGAATTTTTGAGAGATTTTTTGAATAAATCGTGATGTGCATCGCTTATTACAGAAGTTTTTTTATCTACTGATCCAAGAAAGTTAATTGGATTTTCTGATTTGAGAATTTTGCCTTGAGTTTTGCCTTTTACTAAAATTTTTCTCATTTGGTTTCATCTTCAATTATTTGAGATAATGATTTTAAATTAACATCCACTCCGTTAGAATTTTTCAGATAATATGCTCCTTTAATGCTATTTGTGGTTACAGCATCAACTTCATCTTTTTTGATCAGGGGTGTAAGACAAGTACAGCAATCAGAAAGAATTTCACATCCAGCTTTTTCCAATTTACCTACATGTCCTAATTTGGTAGCTTGTTCTTTTACGGCTCTTGGACAGAATATCATACATCTTTTTTTGAATGAACGTCCCTTTAGCTTGGTAGTCAGGTCAGAAATTTCTTCTAATCCTAATTGAGGACTACCAAGTGTAATAAGGTCACCTTTTTCTGCTGTGTTTAATTGATCATATACTTCATTCATTTCTTTTTCATCAAAATCAACAACTTCAGATTCTGAATCATCCTCATTAAAATTGAATTTTGCACATGTTCCAGATGTTCCCATTCCACCACATAGAGATTTGCAGCTACGACGATCCATTTTGCCAATTCCGGAAATATTTACTGATTCGTTTCCAACTTTACCTGCAAAAAATCCCAACATTCCATAGGTGAGTTCACTGGGATTCTCAACCTTCATTCTAATGGTAAGTTTAGAGGATTCTTCTTTTCGTAGTGAAGAGTATGGACTTTTTCCGGTTAAAGCACTTGCAAGTGCACTGAAGGCACTTTCCTTGTTAGTTTTCAAGTTATCAAAGGAATTAGCATGAATTGCTGCATTACTTTCAGCAAATGATACTTGAGTCCCTTCTTGGGGAATATCAAAAATTTCGTACGGAATACAAGAAAAGGATGGAATTACCCCCATTTTTTCATAGGATTGTTTTATGGAAAGTTGTTTGGAGATAAAATTATCATCCAGATTATAGCTTGAAACATTATCAATATCAAACCCCATTGGATTAAGACTGGTTTTTACCTTAACTCTTGCATCTTTACTAATACTTGCAAGGAATTCTTCTCCTGCATCTCCGATTGTGTTATAATTAACTCCAGAGAGATGTGCCCATTCAATTGGAATGAGTTTTTCAGCATCAGTAGCTTCTCCAGTGGCAACCAAAATTCTGTATGCCATCTCCATAATTTCACCCTGTTCTCCTTTTAGGGCAGATTCTTCTTCTTTTGTTAACTCCATTAGTTTGATTTGTTATTACAGATATAATACTTGTACGTAAAAAATCAGATAGAAATGAAACGAATCTTGCAAGGAATGATGAAAACCATGAACTCAGTTAATCCTCCAAGAATGACAGCCCTTAGAGAATTGCATGAGGCTGAAACTGGAGGGCCTTTTAGCATTCTTATTGGAACTATTTTGTCTGCAAGGACCAAAGACGAAAGCACTACAAAAGTTGTCAAAGTATTATTTTCAAAATATAAAAATTCAAAAGAATTAGCAAATGCAAAATTAAAAGATATTGAAAAGATAATCAAATCAATTGGATTTTATCACGTTAAAGCAAAACGAATTATCGAAGTTGCCAAAATAATTGATTCTAGATATAGGGGAAAGGTTCCAGATGATCTTGAAAAATTAGTTGGACTTCCAGGTGTAGGTAGAAAAACTGCAAATTGTGTTTTAGTATATGCCTTTGATAAACCAGCCATACCAGTTGATATTCATGTTCATAGAATTTCGAACAGATTAGGATTGGTGGATACCAAAACTCCAGAAGAAACAGAAATGGAATTAATGAAAAAAATTCCTAAAAAATTTTGGCTTGAAATAAATGACACGTTTGTGATGTATGGCCAAAATATATGCAAACCTATTTCCCCTATGTGTGAGGTCTGTAAAATTAAAAACAGTTGCAAGTATTTTTCATCTAAGAACGTCTCTTAGTCAAATACAAAACTCCTACAAGAGTACCTATTCCTGCTGCAAGATAAAAGGGAAATAATGCAAATACATTTTGTGATGGGTCTCCGGAAAGGAATTCAACTATCATTACACCTGATTTTACAGCGGGTGGATCGGTTGGACTCTCCATTCCATGAACTGAGTAGGAACCTACCTCAAATGAGCCAATATTAAGGCTAGATACTGTAATTCTTACTCCATTGTTTACTGTTAAGCCTCCTCGTTCTGTATATGAAAGAGCAACTTTTGCACCAGGATACCAACCTCTTTCAAGATCACTTTGCACTACTACATATCCTTCTTTTTCAGCATTTACTCCAACCCAAAATTTTTCATTAGGTGGCCCACCCATTCCTACCTCAATGAACTTATCAGAGTTTTTATCGTAAAGTTTCAAAACTGCGTTTCCATCAGGATTTGCATATACAAGATTGTTATCTATTGTAATATTCCAACTAATTGCGTGACTTTCTTCTAATTCAAAGACTGTAGCATCACGGGAAATAGTGTTAAAATCTTCAAAAGGAATTTCAAGTGTATTGATGATAATTGATGGATTTTTTACTTCTTCTTGAGCAAAGGCCGACGTAAAAAATCCTGAGAATATGATTAATGTAATTAGGTACTTCATAAACAGGATAGTTTATCGATTGAATAAATATCTAGTCAACGAAGGGATGTGGATAATCCAAGATTACCTTTGCTACCTCAGGTCTTAGGATAAATTCGGATGGTGCTTGACCATTTTGAATCATTTCTCTTAAGGCAGTACCGCTAATTTGCTCTTTGGCATCATCACCATGTGGACATGCCTTTGGATTTGTATACGTAAGACATTTCCTGCAATAGAAAAAGGCAGGAAAGAATACAGGTTTTATGTCTAATTCTGGATAATCATCAAATATTTTTTGTGCTGCAAAAGGATCATAGAACTTTCCTACTCCTGCGTGATCTCTGCCAATAATAATATGCGTGCAACCATAATTTTGTCTCATGATTGCATGATGAATTGCTTCTTTTGGACCTGCATATTTCATTTCTGTATGTAGTGTTCCAAGTTTGCATCTGTTTTCAGGATAATAATTTTGAATCATAGTTTCATAGCATTTTATGATTACCTCATCTACAAAATCTCCAGATTTTTTCTTTCCAATGATTGGATTTACAAAGACACCATCTCTTGTAGTAATGGATGTCTTTTGTAGCATTTCGTGCGCAACATGTGGTGGATTTCTTGTTTGAAATGCACAAATTGTTTTCCATCCCGCTTGGGAAAACGCTTCTCTGGTTTGTAAAGGAGTTAATCTATTCTTTCTAATTTCTGTATCCTCAGGTCTTTGAATATAATCAATTTTACCGCCAACAAGAAAATCCTTCATGGCCATGGTTTTGGCTACACCTGGATGGGAAGTATCATTAGTTCCATAAACACCATTTGCAGTTTTTTCTTTATCAAAAGAGAAAGTTTCCTCTACATGTAAAACTGCAACACCTAGTCCCTGATGATTTTTTAGTAGTACATCGCCTTCTTCTTTTAATTTATTTGCAGTTGACTCCTCTACATCTAAAACAATGGGGATTGTCCAAGCCAAACCGTTTGACAATCTTCCTTTTGCAACCACACTTTCAAAGTCTTGCTGTCCCAAAAATCCTTCCAAAGGACTAAAAATCCCATCGGCAATATTTTCAACATCATTTGCAAGATCTTCTGAAATGGAAATTGAATGCATTCCAGAAGCGTCAATTTTGTTTATTCGATTTACTAAAACTCCACCGTGAGGTTTGATCTGCTCATTACTCATTATTACACTCCATCAGGCATGTGTAATCCACATTCTTTGGTTTCATCATTTTCCCACCACCATCGACCCGCTCTTAAATCTTCACCTTCACTAATGGCCCGTGTGCATGGTTCACACCCAATACTTGGAAATCCCTTGTCAAGAAGGGAATGGTAAGGAACGTTATTGTCTTTGATATACTTCCATACTTGGTCCCAATTCCAGTCAAGTAATGGATTCACTTTTACTATTCCATCGTATTTTTCATCAATTTCAAGCATCTTTGCATTTTCTCTAGTAGAGGTTTGATCTCTTCGAATTCCAGTTATCCAACCATCTAATGTGGAAAGCATTTTTCGTAGTGGTTTTACTTTCCTTATTCCACAGCAAAGTCTTCTGTTTTCAACACTGTCATAAAATAAATTGATTCCCTTTGATTCAACCATTTCTTTTACTTCTTGTGCATCAGGAAACATCACTTCAAATTTTACATTATATTTTTTTGATAATCTATCCATAACATCATAAGTTTCTTCTGGTAATCTTCCAGTATCTAAGGTGAAAAATCGGAATTTAGGATTAATCTTTGTCATCATATCAATCAATAAAGAGTCTTCTGCCCCAAAACTTGATGCTTTAGCAACTTTTGGATGTAAATTATCTGATGCCCAGCGCAAAGCATCTTCAGCAGTTTTTAGACTAGGGTTAATTTCGTCAAGTTCTTTTTGAGAAAATTTAGGCATATGACTATTATCAACTTTAGTTGTTTTATATTGATTACCCAGTTATTTTGTCCTAAATTATAAACAGGTTATTTTCAAAATAAAAAAGATGAAAGAAGTTTCTTATGTTGTAGTCTTTCCAACAATTTTTTCAAAAAATAAAATTCCACAATTAATTTCGAATATCAAAAAAATTTTGAAAATTAGAAACCAAGAGTTCAAATCTGTAAAACGAGATGGGGATGTGATTTTAGTTGATTCAGGAGATCCTGTTTTCTCATCTTCGGCCATAAATTTACTATTTGGAATCGAAAAAGTTGCAATTGCCAGACAAGTTAAAAATGATTTCAAAACAATTGTATCTGAAATTACCTCAATAGGAGGAAATTTACTATTAAAAGGAGAAAAATTTTTGGTTAAAGTGGAAGGATATTCAAAAGGATTTTTTACAAAAGATGTTGAAATCGCTGCAACTTCGTCTATAATTGAAGAAAAATCAAATTTAGGAGCAAGACCGGGAACGGAAGAAAATTATGACAAATTACTTTATACGTATTTGACCAAGAACAATGCATACATCTGTATTTTTATAGATAAAGGAAATGGGGGAATAACATTCAATTCTCCCAAACAAAATACAGTTTGTTGTGTTTATGATGAGTTATCTGCAGTATCTTGTTATGAAACCATAAAGCAAGGTTTTGACTCAAAAATCATAATCTGCTATAGAAAAAATTCAGAATTAATGAATTTGGTGAAAACAATTAATCAAATAATTCCTAGGCTTGTAAAAGAAAAAATTACATTGGATTTTTTTCAAATAAAATCAAGATCTTCTAGTACAAAAGATTATGCCATTTTCCTTAACACAATAATTGAAATTATGCTCCATGAAGCAAAGACAAATAATTTGACTTTTGTTTCATTAGGATTTTCACCCTTGACTTTCTCCCAAAATATTTCGGAATTTGCCATGAAAAATATATTTCAAAATGATAAACTTCCATTAATACCACTAAGTGGGGTTGATAGTGGATTATTTGATGATGCAAAAGAAATTGGATTAGAATCACAAATTCCCAAAATGAGTAACGCCATTAAAATGGATTTTAAAGAAATTCCTAAGATTTCTGAAAAAGATGTAAAAACTGCATTAAAAACCAAGAAAACTGTGAATGTGACTGTAGGGCCAAATAATGTGCATGATATTTTAGATTCATTAGAAGAAAATCAGTGAAATTTTAAACGGCATTATTAGATTTCTTTTCATGTACAAAGTTGGTGAGTTTATTTATCCATGGGGAAGTGGCCATTTCTCACGCATGATGAGATTTCATGATGCTTTTTTGGAAAATATGAAAAACAAAATTGAAGTACATTTTTCCAGCAAAGATCACGTTTTTCAGAAATTATTAAAAAAGTTTCCAGACCAAAAAGAAAGAATTCACAATATTTTGATGCCAACTCCAATAGATGGTAAATTTGGTCCAAGTGTATCATTGTCAATGTTAAATTTTCTGTTACCGGTTAGAGAAAATCCACCTTTGGTAAATCAGATTGCTGATTACTTGAGAGAAGAAAGAAAATTGTACAATAAAGAAAAATTTGATTTGGTGATCAATGATGGCGATATGGGCTCTAATATCTTAGCCAAAAACCGCGACATACCAAGTCTTTTCATAACAAATCAATATAGACCAAAATTGTATAAAACAAGGTCTTACTTTTATCCTTCACTTTATTTTATTGCAAAACAGATTGCCAAAGCAACTAAAATCATAGTTGCTGATTCTCCTCCACCTTATACTTTATGTGAATTAAATTTGAATTTCAATAAACAAGTACTTGAAAAAGTTTCTTATGTGGGTCATTTTACCAATAAAAAAATTATACAAAACAATTCTCCTTCAGACCTTGAAAAAATTATTGAGGATTCTGAATTTGGTTACTGGATGAGAACTGGAAATAAATCTACAAATGATGGGACTGGTGAAAGATATGAGCAAGTTTTTCATAAAAATGAAATGAAAAATGAAAAAAGAATAATTTCTCATGCTAGAGATGATTCATCTATAGATTCAGTCTTGGCCAAAGATGGAAAAAGATTCAGTATATCAGAAGCCTATGAAAAGAAAATTGATTGGATACAAATTGATGTTGGTTATCTTTCAGAACAAGAAAAAGATACAGTTCTAAATTACTGCAAATATGCAGTTGTAAATGGCTCACATACAGTAATGGGAGAAATACTTGGGGGATACAGTAAGCCAATAATTGGAATTCCAATCTATGATGAGCATGAAAATAATATCAAATGGGCTGAAAATAAAAGTCTGGGGATCTTGGCCAAAAATACAAACAAGGTTATGGTAGGAATAAACAAAATTAAGGAAAACCACGAGAATTTTGAGGGTAGTTTATTGGAATTTTCCCAAAATTTTGTTCCTAATGGAGCAGAAAATACTGCAAAAATCGCCTCTGAAATTTTAGAAGAAAAGAGATAAAATATTATTTTTTGAATTTTAATTATCTGGCACGCGGGAGTTCGATGGGCGAACTGACCGAAAGGGATGACGATAAAATCCGCGTGTCAGACCTCATAATTATCGATCAAAGTAGGTGGGAAGGCTTTTATGGAAAAAATTAAGCCAGATCAACAGTGCCTAACTGTCCAGAATGTACTGCAAGAGAAAAAAAGAAAATTCAAGAAAAATATGAAGCTGAAACTCCAGAGGAAGACAGACAAAGGGACGATTTATTCAAACTATTTGACGAGATCGATTTTCCAATGAAAATGGATTCTGCAACAAAGCATTTCATTTGTAAACGATGTGGACTATATGCTACAAGAGAACAAGTCTCAGATATACGCTATAAATTGAATCAAAGAGAAAAAACTAGAGAAGACAAACAAGATGATTACCTAGAATGGTGGCAAAAAAGTAAAAAAGAAAAAGAGCTAAGCTAGAGCTGATATTTATGGTAAAAAAGAAAGATGAAATTCCTGATTGGGTTTCTGACGAAATTCAAAATGCAAAATTCAAGAAACCTGAAGAACTGACAAGAACTGGATATATTTTAGAAATTTATGATGCCGATAACAAGATAGATACTCAGTTATACGATCCAGTAGAGGATGGAAGACATATTGTCACGATGGATTTGCCTAAAAAAATCAAGGCATCAGATTTGGAGAGAGGTGTAGTTTATGAATTTACATTTGATCAACATAAAGCTCCGTTGAGCAAAAAGGTAACGGAGTATCTACAGAAAGAAAAAGAGATAGAAATGGCAGCGATATATCAATTTGAATTAAAATCCTTAGAATTGCTAGACGTAGGTTCTAGCGAGCCTGCAGATATGGATGAAGAATAATCTAATTTTGTTCTTTTTTGTTTAATTGTTTACGAAATGCTGAACCCAAAATTGGATTTATCAGATATGGAAAAGTTTCTTTTATCCATACTGCACCTCTAACTATTGAAGGAACAATGATTTCCAGTCTTGGTGAATTAGCTGCCTTTAAGACTGCATTTGCAACTGTTTCTGGACTTAGAGAAGTTGGGGAATATTTTGGCATATTTTCAAAAGATGGATGATCAAAGAAATTTGTTCTTACCATGATAGGACTTACTACTGTTATTCCTACGCCAGTGCCTTTTAGCTCATGTTTTAGGCCTTCTGAAAAACCTAGCATTGCAAATTTGGATGCACAGTATGGAGCAATACCTGGTAATCCAAAGCTAGCTGCAACTGATGCGACATTTACAATATGTCCTGATTTTTTTTGAATCATTGATGGTAGAAAATTTTTGATACAATAAACCATCCCAAAATAATTTGTTGCCATCTGTGATTCAATTTCATCTATACTCAAATTTGCCACAGAATCATAAATAGCAAATCCGGCATTATTGACTAGAATATCTACAGATCCAAATTTTTCTAAAACCTTCTTTGACATTAATTGAACTTGAGATTTATCAGAAACATCACATTCGCATACAAGAGTAGAGGTGTTAAATGCATTTAGATCTGACTGGACTTTTTCTAGTTTTATTTTGTTTCTTGCAACCAAAATTATTTTTGCACCTTTCTTTGCAAATTTGATTGCCGATGCGCGTCCTATTCCTGATGAGGCTCCAGTAATTAAGACAACTTTTTCTTTAAAATCCATAACTCAAAAAAATCATTCAAAAGATAAAGTGCTTTCTATTGGTTGAAATCTTTATACTATATGAAAAGAATTTACAAATTATGAAGTTTGGCATTAAGCTTGTAATATTTGCTATTGCAGCAATTCTTGTTCAGATATTTGGCATCCTTTTATTATAATTGCTCAAAAATATCCAAAATAATTTTGATTAATCAGTTTCAGTTTTATCTAATCTACTCAAGGCTAATTTAACAAGCAATAGCCAGGTTATGACAATTGGTACATAGTAAGTAGCAATTCTCCATCCAATTACTGCATTCCAAATAGAATTTCCCTCAAGGGCAGCAACATCAAATGGATTTTGATTATTCAAATAAGCCACAATACCAAATTCTGCCAGACCCGATCCTCCCACAGTAATTGGTAAATTACCAATTGCATTTGCACCCATAACTGCCATTATTGAATCAAATACACCTAAGACATAACCTGTTCCAAAGGCAATTATTGCAAAGGATATTCCGTAAAAAGACCAGGAAATTAACGACATGAAAAATGTTACAGTGAATACTTTTTTTGATTCGGATGTTCTTAGATTTTTTTTGCTCATTACACACACTTCTTCCATCCAAGAGTTTGTTTTATCAACAATTTTTTCTCCTTTTTCTTTCCCAAATTTCTTAACCAACATTGCAATTCCTTTTGGGAGTTGGAAAACTCTTTTGGAGGATAGAAAAAACAAAACCATCCACAAAGTTGTAACAAAGATACTTGTTGTAAGAATAATTACTCCAACAATATATGCTCCATGCATTAAAGCAAGAATTCCGGCCATGATAGACAATAAACCTGCTGCAAAAACTTCTGTAACTATATCCATTATAGCAATCCAAGTAGACTTTGATGGAGGTACTCCTTTTTTGTGCAAATAATAAATTATTATGAATTCTGCACCAACAAACATTGGAGTTGTAAATTTAATGAATTCACTTCCAATTCTTACTCCAGATAATTTCCAAAACGAATCAAACTTTCCTAAATATTTTTGAGCAATGTACGCAAATTTTATTCCTTGAATCCCTAATTTTACCAACATGGCAATGACGGCCATTGCAAATGGAAAAATTCCGATAGCTAAGACATCTTCAATTTTAATATCGAATTGTAATGCGATGAATAAAATTGGAATCAGTGTAGCTGGGATGACAATAATTCTCCAGTTCATTTGGGATTTTTTTTATTGATTCAAATATGAAAGTTGACCCAATTTTGTGACTAAGTTTCTTTACGCCTATATCTAGTTTGAAATATAAGCCAACAAAGGAGAATTAGACGGTATTGAAAACAATTTTTGTGACTGGAACTGCAGGATCAGGAAAGTCGTTGTTAACTTCAAAATTATATGATTACTATACTCAAAACAGTGCCTTTGTAGCTGCATTAAATTTAGATCCGGGAGTAGAAAATATTCCATATACCTGTGATATTGATGTGCGTGATTATGTTGACATTGTTTCAGTCATGAAAAATTATGATTTAGGACCAAACGGAGCACTTGTGATGGCAAATGATCTAATTGCTTCTAAAATTGATGACATTAGAAATGAAGTTGAAAGAGTAAATCCGGATTATTTGTTAGTAGACACACCTGGCCAAATAGAATTATTTGCATATCGATCTAGTGGTAGATTTATTGTAGAAAATATCACTGCAGAGGAAAAAACAAATATTTTCTTATTTGATGGAGCTTTGATTACCACTCCAATTAATTTTGTATCACTTGCACTTTTGGCTACTTCGATTAGACTACGTCTAAATCTTCCAACCATAAACGTAATTACAAAAACTGACATTATTGGTGAAAAATTAAAAGAGATTATTCAATGGTCAAGTAACATAAGATCCCTAGAAAATTCCATAGCAGCTGAGGCTGATGGAGAAACCTATACTTTAGCTACCAATATTTTACGGGGATTAAATCTTAGTGGATTTGCCCAAGGATTGATTCCAATTTCTAATCAAACAGGAGATGGTCTTGTAAATTTGGAAGGTGCTTTAAGCAGAATTCTTAATTTGGGAGAGGAGGTAGAAGATTAGATGAGATCAAAAATAACGGTGGTAGCACCTTCTTCTACAGCAAATCTTGGTCCAGGATTTGACGTTTTTGGATTGGCAGTAAATGCATTTTACGATGAAATCACTTTAACAAAAACTAAAGAAAAGAAAGTTCGCATAGTAACAGAAGACAACATACCTACTAATCCTGATAAGAATACTGCAGGATTGGTTGTAAAAAATATGATTAAAAAATTTAAAACCAAAGATGGAATTGAAATTAAAATTAAAAAAAATGTTCCAGCTGGGTATGGAATGGGAAGCAGTGCAGCCTCAGCTGCTGCAGCAGCCGTTGCATTTGATAAATTGTATGGTCTTAAACTTGATGATAATTTACTTGTAGAGTTTGCAGGGATTGGCGAAAAAGCAAGTGCAGGTTCAATTCATTATGATAATGTTGCAGCTTCGGTGTTAGGAGGATTTGTAATTGTCAAAACAAACCCTTTGGATGTGATCAAAATAACTCCACCAACAAATTTGCGTATGTGTATCGCTGTTCCAAAATTAAAAGTTCCAAAAAAGAAAACTAAGGTCTCAAGAGGAGTAATTCCAAAAAAAATTAGTCTTAAAGATAGTATTACAAATTTATCTAACGCTACAGCTATTGTGGCTGGATTCATGAATAATGATTCAAAACTAATTGGTAGATCAATAAAAGATGTAATTGTTGAACCCGCAAGGCAACATATGATCCCAGGATTTAAGAATGTGAAAGAAAATGCACTAAAAGCTGGGGCTCTAGGGGTAACAATTAGTGGTGCAGGTCCATCTGTAATTGCTTTTTCAGAAAAAACAGCAGACCTTAAAAAAATTAGTTTAGCTATGAGAAGAGGTTTTAGATCTGCCAAGACAGAATGTGATACAATTATTTGTAAACCAAGTATTGGTGCGGCAATCAAAAAATAATTTGGAGAAAATCTGATGAAAAAGGCAGTAGTGGTGTTTAGTGGCGGTATAGATTCTGTTTGTGCAGCTTCTTACTTAAAATCAAAATATGATCTTTATGGAATTTCGTTTTCCTATGGACAAAAGGCAAATAGAGAAATTGTAGCTGCAAAGTCCTTTGCAAAAAAATTAGGATTGAAAAAACACAAAATCGTTGATATTAGTTTCATGAAGGATTTGTATGGTAAATCAAATGTCTTGACTAGCGGGAATAAAAAGATACCAAGTGAATTTGATTATTCTATTGTAGTCCCAATCAGAAATGCTGTTTTTCTTTCTATTGCATCTGCATGGGCTTATACTTTAAATGCACAATTAGTAGCCTACGGAGCACATACTGGAGATAAAAATTATCCAGATTGTAGACCAAATTTTGCAAAAAAATTAGAATCTTCCTTTAATCAAGGCGAAATTGATGGGATTATTACTGGGTTAAGGAAAAAAATCGAAATTTGGTCTCCATACAAAGAAGGTCTATCAAAGAGTGATTTGCTAAAATCAGGTTACAAAACTATTGGTGATTCTATTTTCAAAACTTGGAGTTGTTATTCCAGTGGAAAATATCATTGTGGTAATTGTGAATCTTGTAATAATAGAAAAATTGCATTTGAAAAGTCAGGAATAAAAGACAAAACAAAGTATGCCCAGTGAATTTAGTAACGATTTTGAAGAATTTTCTTTTTTAGTACAAGACCACGAATAATGATATACCATATTAGGAAACATGCACCAAATGTTCCAGTTAATATCCAATTTCCCAGTTCTGGTGTTACATCAAAAGATTCGGCCACCTTGAAAGAAATTGCAAACGAAATCACGATTACAATGACTGCTTCAATTGCATACCAAATCCAGTGTGGAAATGATTCTTTTGGTATATGGATATTATCGTGAGCTACCATACGAGCTGTTAAAAATGATGATTATTTAATTTTTGAGATCTTAAAATGATGAATGGGAGGGGTGTTTTCTTATCATTGCCATAATGCTTTCTTTTTCTTCCTTATTTTCAAAAATTCCTCTATATGCAGAAGATGTTAGAGTAGCATCATTTCTTACGCCTCTCATACGCATACACAAATGTTCAGCATCGGCAACTACTACTACACCTTTTACTCCTTGAGCAAATAATTCATCAGCAATGTTCTTAGTTAGTCGTTCTTGAATTTGAAGTCTTTTTGAATATTTTTCAACTAATCTTACTAATTTGGATATTCCAAAAACCCTTCCATTTGGGGAGTAAGCAATATGGATTTTGCCAAAAAATGGTAACATATGGTGTTCACACATGGAATAAAATTGAATATCTCTAGCAACAACAGTGTCAGAATCTTCTGAAAACTGGACTGATAATTCAGAGTCAGATTCATAGCCACCAAAAATTTCTTTATACATTTGACCTATTCTTTCTGGAGTATCTTTTAGTCCCTCACGGGTAGGATCTTCTCCAATTTCGATAATTAGTTCCCTGACCAGCTTTTTTACTCGTTCTTGATCCATTGGATGATCTCAAAGAATTTTTCTAGTATTTGAACCTAATTAGTTTTTTTAACTGGTGGTAACTTTATGGGGCTCCTATGAACTTGTGCAGTTGAGGGACCACTTTTACTTCATTGTAGAATGGATATACAATATCATACATTTTTAGAAGTAAATCTAAGGATGGTTCTGCAATTCCATAGGTTGGTTGTATAACAAATCCGTCAATTTGATTCTTTGAAATGGAATTGAAAATACTTCTTACTAAATTGCTAAAATCATTTAGATTTGTTTTAGAACTAACAACTATTTTGATGTAAGTAATTTTTTTAGAAGATACTGAGGATTTAAGACAATCCATTGTGTTTGCGATTAATTTTTCATAGTGTTTAGAATCGACAAACTCAGAATCCTTAGTTTTAAATTCAATTTTTACAATATCGATAAAAGGCAGAATATAATCAAATTTCTTAGAGTCAAAGCAGGATGATTCAAGATATGTAGGGATTTTTTTACTTTGTACATGTTTAGCTAATTCTGCCACAGCCTGGTATTGTACTAAGGGATCTCCACCAGTAAAATTAACTTTGTATGTCTGATTTTTTAGGTTTGAATCAATTAGCTTACATGCTTCATCTAGATCGTATTCTGTTCCAGAATCAAGTGGTAGTGATTCTTTAGTATCACAATAAAAACAAGTAAAAGGACAACCTGCTAATCTAACAAATAGAGTTTTTGTGCCATAAAGAATTCCTTCTCCTTCTACGGATGTAAAAATTTCAAATAATCTAACTTTCAAGTAATAGTTGTAATTTTTTTCATTATTTATTCAATGAGTTTTTGTTAGTGCATTACAGGTTCTTTGGCATAGAATAATCCAGATATGAAAAATACAACGCCTAAAATTCCAATGAGGCTACCTACAAATTCAACTGTACTTTGCATTTCAACTTCCAATGGAGCCCAAAGCCATGCCATTAATGCTCCAACCACTATCATTGGAATTCCTACACCAACTGTGATTTGCTTAGAAGCCATGCTCAATGCTGTTTGGAAAATGTATATGAAGTTTATGATAAATTATTACTGGATTTGAATCTGTTCAAGAGTTGATGTTATAGATCTTAGTAATTTATTTGCCTCTTCAAAGTCACTTTTGGAAATACTGGTTTTAATTGCTTGAAGAGATTCTTTTAGTTCTTGGAGACTATTTTCATCTAGTTCTGTTGAGATAGAATCCAAAGTTTTTTCAATTTGATCAACTCTTAATTGTAGAAGTTTATTTTCTGTAAGTTCATATTGTTGTTGAAGAATCATGGTGTTTCGAACCTCTTGTATTACTTGAGAGGGTGTAGATGCTACAGAAAGATTTTCTCTGGCAGTCTCAAATTTTTGAATAATTTCTTGAGATACGCCAGTACTTTGAGAGTGTTCGATTAATCTATCAATTTGTTTTAGATATTTTTGAGCAAATACTTGAGCACGAGATAGTTCTTTTTGTGAGGCCTCTTCACGTAGTTCTGCGTTAATTTCAATTATGGTTTGTTTAATTTCATGAATGGTTTGTGAGGCTTGGGAAAACTGATTATTTTGAATTTGATTTTTAGAAGTAACGAATAATCCATCAAGATAATCAAAGTTTATTGTGGAGTTATGATTCCTAGCAATATTCTTTAGATTATTAACATAACTGTATAATCTTAGTAAATCATTTGAAGGATTTGGTGTAGATTTACTTGCAATTTGACTTTGTGTTGGTTGAGCTGATAATTGATGTGAAAGTTCACTGAAAATTTTCATTGCTGCTAGAAAATCTTCTCTTGCAGTAGTATAATCATTATTTGAGAGAGATGTTTCTAATGAAGAAACTTTGTTTTTACCTTCCTGAAATAGCTCTTTTATTGATATAGGAGATTCATCAGTAATTTGTTTTTGAATTTGATCTTGAGCTCGTTTAGCAATTTTGACTAATATTTGAGGATCTTCTTGAGCGAATGCGGGATTTGTAATGCTCCCTACTGTTAAACTTACCACTAAAATAAGTAATCCTAAAATTTTAATTGATTTCATTCTTCCTCCTCCACATCTTCTCTAAGTTTAACAAGATTTTGCATGTCTTTTTTGGTAATTGTGATTACATCAAGTCGTTCTAGTCGTTTTACAGCTCTCCACATAGTTGTTCTTGGTTGAAGGAATTTTTTTCTCAATTCACTTTCAAAGGCTTGCCCTCCGTTTTCAGAGAGAAATCTAACTATTTTTTTATCGTCTTCTCGCATGTCGGGTCTATAATCAAAGATTTTTTGTGGATCCACAGACTTTTCTTCTGTTGATTTTTCTTGTACAATTTCTTTTTGAACTGTCGGAGATGTTTTTGCTCTGTTTTTCTTTATGATGACTGATGCTCCAGCTACTCCTGCGGCTGCAATTGTTCCAACAATAATTGGTACAGTATAATCCTCTGAAGGGGGAGGTGTGATTGTTGGAGGTTTAGTGTCAACAGGCGTTGTTGGTATCCCAAGAATGTAATTAATCTCAGTAGGTCCGCTGGATAATTCTAATTTTGTTTGCTCCTCTAGGATCTCCATATTCTTGGGGATGGTACTCATTCCGACAATAATGGAACTTGAGGGCATAAGCAAGGTATAATCTGAAGGAGAATCAAACGAGAAAGTCCAAACTCTTCCTTCCTTTGAAATTAAATCATGAATATCATAATCAACCGTAATGCTGGAGGACCCAAAAGTATCGACAACAGCTTTATCTTCTATAACTTCACTTGTAAGCAAAAATCCATCTGCTCCTACTGCAACGAAATTATCAACGGATGGACCGAATAAGTCGATTTCAAAATCTGGAGAAAATGTTTCTATATCAATTTGAGTAGAAATATGTGTAGAACCATCTGTATACATGGTTAATTCCAGGGTTCTAGTAGAGCTGAATGAGGTCTGGAGTGGCATCCCAATGGCCATAACTAGCAAGCCGGCAAGTACAAGGGGCATCCTAATCATTGTATTGACGATACCTTCAGTCCTTACAAAAAGCATTCCATCATCTACGAGAGGTTCATTCCTATGGATTGGTACGATTTCTGGGTTCAATGGCTAATACCTTAAATTCATGCTTTCTACGAGTCCCTGAAATCTCTTAAATTCCTGGAAAAATTGAAGTCCTTTCTCAGTTATCAAAAAGACTCTATTTCTATCGTTTTTGACGGACTCGACTAAGCCAGCTTCTACCAATTTCTCACACTTGTCTAGTACTGCATAGTGAGAAAGGTTGGCTTTGCGAGATATTGCAGATATAATGATTCCATCACGTCCACCATTTGCGGTAACGTCTAGGATATCACCCATTATGCCCATTTCGGACCTGTATTGTTGTTTTGACATGTCAAAGTATTGTATTGGTTTGTTTATGAGGAATATTTTGAAACTTCAAAGCGGAACACAAAGCGGAACGCCAATTTCATCTAAAAAAATGATGAATTTTTAAGATTTTTGATGCGGGAAGAAAATTTGGCATATTTTTTGTGCCTACATTTTTGATACAAAATTTAGAATTTTTTTCAAAATTCTAGAAAATTGATTTTTTGAAAAAATCTTGAAAAATCTAGTTTTTTTCTTTGTTTTTGTTGGTTTTTTGTATATAAGGAACAGTGCGTTTCACCCTCATTCCTATGGTCTTAGCCTAGATATCATCTGATAATTAAAAAAATCTAATAGAAAATATCCAAAATAGAGAATTATTGTCAATGTTTTCATCAGGATCATCTGAATGGAACTATCTCGTGAAGAAAATGGAGAAAACATTATGGAAGATTCAGATATTAAAAAATGAAAAACCTCCCAATTTTCAAAAAAATGGATATTTGGATATTTTAATTGAAAAAATCATTCATTAGGTCAGTTTTGAGAATACATAATAACTTTTTATTCCATTTTTATAATAAAATTATAAATTGTTTGACAAGTTCAAGAAGCAAGATGAAGGTGGAGAGATGGTAGAAGAAAAAACTAGTGAGGAGCCAAAGGTAGAGAAAGTAGATGAGGAGCCAAAGGTAGAGAGTTTTTCTGAAAAATCAAGTGAAATTGGGATTGGAGATCTCATGAATAAACGTGCCCAATTAGATGAGGCAATTGATTATGTAGGTCTAATGATAAAGAATTTGAAGGATAAACGGACTGGTTTAGAAAAAGATATTGAAGAAGAGTCAGTGGATATAAAGAATCTCAAAGAAAAATTAGAAAAAGTTAGTGCCTATATTGATGAAGAAAACCAAGGAATCAAGGAATTGGCTCGTAAAAGACAACAAGTCGAAAATGAAGCCGATGAAGTGGGATCTTTAATCAATAGTTTGAAGGATAAATTATCTGGTATTGACAGAATTGTGGATAATGAAGGAGAAAGAGTAAGGAAAATTAAAGAATCAAGGGAATCATTAGAATCCTAATTTTTAAAATTAAATTTTAATAAAATTTTGACGATGATGTCGTTGCACTAGTTGAGGCTGGCACTGAGGGAAACATATCTCCAGTAGAATTTTCGGCAACTGCTGCAGCTTCTTGGAGGATTTTGTCTGATTCTATATTTGTTGTTTCGTCAATACCAAAGGCACCATCTCCAGCGAAACTTTCAGTCATAAATCCACCCAACATATCTGCCATTTGACCAATTTCTTGCTCTGCACCAGGCATTATCTTTCCTAGAGAGGATTTAAGATTCTTCATCAATCCCATGGTTGGCATTATTGTCATTACAGTATCGCCAATATCATTTGTTGTAGTTAATCTCAATTCTATTCTTTCTAGAGCAATCCTTGCATTGCTTAAAATTTTTGTTACTTTTCGTACTTCCGCTAATTCATTAGATAATACTTTACTTGTTTGAGCATCATGTTTTTGGGTTGCATCTACAATTCGTTGAAATAGTTTACCATCTCTTTCTTGTAATTTAGTTAACATATGATCTAATTTTGTAATTTGTAGTCTAAGTTTTTTAATTGCAGTTTGAACTCTTGGTTTTAGTGGACCTTTTGGTTTGATTACATCATTGATTTTCTCAGAAATGCTTGGTTGTGGTTGTTTAGTCCATTTATCCTTAAGTTGTGTCAATAGTACTAATTTTAAAATTTATACTTAATTTCCGGTGTAAAGATTGCTTCACAGTAAACCAAATTTCACTTACTAAATTTACTCACAAATAGCTATTCTAAGTTCCCTAGGCACGATTAGAAATTTATTTTTGTTATTGTATGTCATTTTATCTAAATGAAAAAAAAAATCCTAATTATTCCTGTTGTGATAATAATAATTTCTATTTTCGTTATTTCCCAGCCTAATAATTCGGAGGATAAAAATAAAATTCTTTTCCATGTAACTCTTGCTGATCCTGATCAATATAATGAAGGAGTGTACTCTAGTAAGTTTGAGTTAGATAAAGGAGATTATTCTTTCAGATTTGTTCCAAATGGTGATAGTCCTCAGATTTTATCAATAGAATTGGAGGGGGAAGAATTTCAATTTAACGAAGATTTCAAGTTAAATGGCACATTACACGAGACCGGGATTTCTGAGTATTATACATGGGATTATGATGGAAAAAAGATCATTAATGTTCCCTCTCCACAAGAAATTTTCATTCAGATTAATCCTAATGGAAATGTTATGGGAAGTATATCAGTAGATATTATTGAAAACTAGAAGGCGTGCCCCACTTGTTGCAGAACTATGAGAGATTTCCTCTCGTGGTCAGATCTTTGAAAGTCTGATTGCCTTTTTCGTTCTGCTGGGCCACGCTACTTTAGTCGATAGGAATAATGTCCTTCAACATTGATTCATATAGTTTTTTTAACTATTTATCATTTAAAAAAAATATTTGTAAATTTTTATAATTTTTTTAAAATTTATAGAACAAATGATTGATTATGTATTGGATAAACTTTTGAACTAAATTTCTTAAATTGGGATGAGAATTGATTTTAGTAAATATTCAATTAAAAAATTAAATTCACAAGAACTGATATTCCAATAGATTTCCTCGAAGATTTGATTATAAAATATGATAAATCACTACAAAAATTTTGAAGAGGTATAAATTACGAAATTTAAGGATGTATTTATTGAAATTAAAAGGAAAAGTTGCAATAGTTACTGGTGGAAGTAGAGGTATAGGATTTGAAACTGCCAAAATTCTTTCAGAAAATGGAGCAACAGTGGTAATTACTTCAAAAAATGTAAAACAATTAGAAAATGCTTCCAATCAACTTACTAATGTTTATCCCATTTCAGCAGATATTACAGAAGAAGAAGAAGTTAAAACAGTTGTAGAAAAAACAATAGAAAAGTTTGGGAGGCTTGATATTTTGGTTAATAATGCAGGGATCTTTCCTAAAATTAAACAATTACATGAAATATCGGATTTAGAATGGAATGAAGTTCTAAATGTGAATCTAAATGGACAGTTTAGATTTACAAAGTTTTCAATACCCTTTTTGAAAAAATCTTCAGGTACAATTGTTAATGTTTCATCTGATGCAGGATTAAAAGCATATGAAGGATTTAATGCTGATGCATATTCCGCTTCCAAGGCAGCATTAATTGTGTTAACAAAATGTTGGTCATTAGAGTATGCAAAAGATAGAATCCGTGTTAATTGTGTGTGTCCTGGAGTAGTCGATACTGATATGACTAAACCTTTTTTGAAAACAGAAAAAGATAGAGAATTTATGGATAATGATCATCCAATAGGACGAATAGGAACACCAGGAGATGTTGCAAAATCAATTTTATTTTTAGCTTCTGAAGATTCCTCTTGGACTACAGGAGCCATTCTTGCCGTAGATGGAGGCCAATCTACAAAATAAATTCACATGAGTTTAATATTCCCTAAATTGTATTAGATTTAATGGCTGACAGGAAAAAGAAGGCAAAATTAATCATTTTACTAGGAGTGATATGGGTAGTTGTTACTTTGCCCCTTCCATGGATAATTAATAATCCAGAAGTTTCAGATTCTCAACTAAATACAATATTGTCAATTATAGGAATTTTGTCTATTCCCTTTATCATGCTTGGAGTTGCATGGACTTTAAAACCCGAACTTACAACCTAGGTAATAATTTTGAACAATATTCCAATTTCAAATAAACTTCCCGAGTTTGATGTCGCATTACAGGCAGTAAGTGAGGCTGGTAAAGCAATACTGGAAATCTATGGAGAAAATTATGAAACTTCCACCAAGCATGACGATTCTCCGATTACAGAGGCAGATGTAAAAAGCAATGAAATAATCAAAAGTATCCTTTCTAAAACTCCTCATCATATTTTATCGGAAGAAGACAAGGATGATAAGAGTAGATTAACAAAAGAAATGGTTTGGATTGTAGATCCCCTAGACGGCACATCAGATTTTATTGATAAAACTGGAGAATTTACCGTTATGATAGCCCTGGTTAGAAATCAAAAACCGATATTAGGTGTAATTGGATGGCCAACAGAAAAAACTATTTTTGCTGCTCAAAAGGATGGTGGAGCTTTCAGATATTTTAATGGAGAATGGAGGAAAATTTCAGTAACTAATGTTTCCGAGTTATCAAAATGTAGAGCAGTAGGTTCAAGACATCATCTCTCAGATAAAGAAAAATCATTTATAGAAAAATTAGGAATTGAAGATTTTACAAGTATTGGAAGTTCATTGAAGGTTGGAAAAATTAGTTCGGGTGAGGCTGAGGCATACATCACAACTACAAATAAAATGAAAGAATGGGATTCTGCTGCTTCTTATTGTATAATTACAGAGGCTGGGGGGAAAATGACAGATATGCTAGGTAATGATCTTACTTACAATAATGAAATAGTACATCATCAAAATGGAATTTTGGTGACCAATGGTCTGATTCATAATAAAATATTGGAAGAATTTAAAAAATTAAATTAGATTTCTTCCTTTGAGAAATTCTTTAACTTTGTTGGCACTTTCTGATAATGGTTCATTTTCGGTGTCAATTACCAGATCTGCTTTTTCAGGTGCTTCATAAGGATCATCAATTCCAGTAAATCCCTTAATCTCACCCTTTCTTGCTTTGGCATACATGCCTTTGACGTCCCTTTCTTCACATTTTGCAAGTGAACATTTTACATAACATTCTGCAAATTGATCACCTGCATCAATAATTTCTCGTGCTTTTTGTCTATTTTCCAAATATGGAGAAACTAGAGAAACAGCGCTTGGGACACCATGTTTTAGCAAAAGTTTAGCCAAATGAGCGACTTTTTTATTATGCTCATCTCTTCCTTCTTTTGAAAAGTCCTTAGGTGAGAACCATTCTCTTAATTCATCACCATCAAGCATTGCCAAATTAGGAATGTCTTTTTGCAAATCTTTAACGATCGTAGTCTTTCCTGAACAAGGAAGCCCAGTCATCCAAAGAACAAACGGTTTCATGTGATCAGATACCAGAAATTGGACATAAAGAGGTTACGTTAAATTTGGAACCAAGGCTGATTTTCCAAATAATCAATTTCCTTAATCATATCTTCTTTCTTTTTTGTAATTGCCGTTATTGATCTATATTGCTCATACATCTCAATTTCTTCTTCTTTTGATAAAACTTCGGCTTCAGCTTGATCAAAAAATTTGTTCTCTTTGTTTAGGTGGTCATAAAGGTAAATAGAATAAGTTCTCAAGAATCTTGAAACAGGTTCTCTTGCATCTTCTCCTTTTTTCCATCTTTGTAGATGTTTTGTTATTTCTCTTGCAATATTTCTCCCAAATTCATGTTCAATCATAAATGCTCGAATTTCTTCTTTGAGTGTATCATAACTTGCTACACATGGAAAATACGAATTTTCCTCTCTAGAATGGTGAATGGTATCTACAAATTCATAAATAATAATTGTGATTTTTTCAATATCGCCAAAAGGAATATTCGATCCACCCTTTATTTTTGCAGTACATTTTTCAATTACTTTTTGCAATCGACGTACTTGGTCATGATCTGCTCTAAGTTCTTCAGTGGCACTCATAATAAAATAAGATTTTAAGGTGAAATTTAATGTGTTCTAAATGATATACGATGAATCAATCTAGATTGATTAATTGGGATTTTAATAGATCTAAATAAAAAAAAGGTATGAATCCTATTTTTTTGGGAATATTGGAGCTAATCAGAGGACAGATAGATGATATTCCATCCTTAAGCAGTTTTGATACTAAATTTTTCTTAGAAAAAATAAACGAATTTCAAAATTTCTTGGGAACTCTGAGTCAAGATGGGCCAGTTGCTTCTGCTCATGTAATTTTATTGGCAGCAGGTGTTGCAATTTTTCTTGGAGTGGCAGGTGAGGCTTTTTTCAAAAAAACAGGAATACCAGATGTTGCATTTTTGATGGTACTTGGAGTAATTATTGGACCAATTCTTGGAATCATTCAAGCAGAGGCCGTAATTCAAATTGTTCCATATTTTGCAGCTTTAGCTTTGATAATCATCATGTTTGATGGAGGATTAAATTTAGATCTTAAACAGATGATAAAAACGGCACATTTTGCTTTTACATTAGCTATTCTGGGTTTTATTTTATCAGTTGCAATTACTACCTTTGCTGTACACTATCTTTTGGATTGGTCGTGGCTAGAGAGCATTCTACTTGGTTCAATCGTAGGAGGAAGTAGTTCAGCGATTGTATTTGGGCTTGTCAGAAATATCAGAATTTCTGAGGAAACAAAAAACATGCTTAGTTTTGAATCTGCTCTGACGGATATTTTATCGACAATATTTGCTTTCATTCTATTTGGTGCAATACTTGCAGGTCAATTTGATTTACAGGTATTGCAAGAAACATTGGGAAGATCCATTATTGTAGGATTGGTACTTGGGTTTGGAGTAGGAATTCCTTGGATGTATGTTAACACAAAGCTTGGCAATGCCCAGCACTCCTACATGTTGACTTTAGGAATACTGTTTTTGTTGTTCTTTTTAGCAAATTCTTTTGGAGAATCAGGCGCACTTACTGCTTTAGTATTTGGATTAATGTTGGGAAATAAGAAACACCTTGCAAGGGTCTTAAAATTCAAACTTCCAAGAATCGAAGTTGATGATCCAACCCATAATCAATTAACATTTCTTGTAAGGGTGTTCTTTTTTGTTTTTGTAGGATTAATGGCAAGTGTTGGAAATTATGAATATATAATAATTGGAATCGGAATTACAATTTTAATTTATTTTGGAAGAGTAATTATAGGAAAGATAACTCTAACCAAGAGGTTTTCGTTACTCGACAGAAAGGTGACTTATTCAATGATTCCAAGAGGTTTAGCAGCGGCTGTTTTAGCAACTTTTCCTTTAACGCTAGGATTACCAAATGCTGAGATCTATTCACAGATTGTTTTTTTTATTATTCTATCCTCGGTAATTATTACAACTATCGGTTTAGGAAGATCAAAAAAAATACCTCCTCCAGAACCAAAAGAGGGAGGTTTTATCACCAAACCCCCAGAAGATTCTCAAAAAGAATAATTCTAAATTAAAAAATTCTTAAGATTGGAGTTTTTCTTTTATGGTTTGAATGTATTTTTGATTGTATTCAGAAAATAATCGAATTTTATCTTGCGCAAGAGCCATAGCTCCTGGTCTACTATTCACATGTTTTTGTGCAATTTCTTGATCTTCTAATAATTTTTGTAAGTCTTCTTTTGAATGCAATTCAAGTTGATTAGTTAATTGATTTAATTCATTGTCAAGCAAATTTTTAGTGTCAGGCACTGCTGGTGGAAATGCTCCAATGATTTCTTTGGTAGTAATTTTTCCAAATACTTTTCTATCTAATTCCATTATCTTTATCTCCATTTTTTGTATTATAAATTAAATTTCTACAAATTTTAATATCCATTATTAAATTCAAGTTTTTTGGAAAATTTTGTTATTTATTCCCCAAGGTAATTATCAACGTTGAGATTAGAATTTAGAATATAATATTATCAGAATGGAATTTTATTGTAAGTGATAGATGATGACTTATTGTATTGGTAAATGTAAAAATTACAAAGCACAAAAACCATCAAGAATAGGACGGTATGCAGCTGGACAAAAAAGATGTAATTATTGTGAGATTTTTGTAGATTACGACGGAATTACATGCCCTTGTTGTAATAGGCAATTACGTTGTCTTCCTAGAAGTAGAAAAGGGAAAGAACGATATCTAGAACAAATCGTATCATAATTTTCTCTAAAAAATAAAGTGCTTATTTAGGGGAGTATACTAGTCATAGTATGACTATTCCAGAAGATGTTCAAGATTATGTAGAAAAACAGATCAAATTAATGATTTCACAAACAGAAGCTTATTTGCCTTTTATCAAAGTAGCATTTCCTTACTCCAAAAATCTAGCTGATGCATGTTACAATCTAATTGTTGGAAGTGCTGTTTCGATTTTTGTAAATCAATATGCAATGAGATTAAAGTATCCTACTGCAGAGGATTTCACCGAATTTGGAAAAATGACTGTCAAGTATAGAGACCAAATTGATCAATTTTTCAAGTGATTATTCTATTTTTATTTTATGACCTAAGTTCCCTTTTGGTATTGTAATAGTTAATCTTCCGTTAGTAAATTTTGCACTTGCTTTTTTGTTATTAATTTTGGAGGGGAGAGTTATTGTTTTTTTGAAGTATTCAAATTTAGTTTTTATTCCAAATTTTTCCTCAGAATAAGTTTCCTTTAATTTTGCTTCAACTGAAACGGTGTTTTCGTCAAATGTAATTTTAATATCTTTTTTATTTACTAAGGGAAGGTCAAATTCTAGTAACCAATAAGTCCCAAATTCCCTTAAACAAGATAAAGGAGAAAGACTATGTTGTTCCACATCATCATTTAGTAATGAGCTAAATACTGGTTGAAATATTCTAATTTTGTTATTGTCTTCTTGTTTAGTCATAAAATCACCGGTAAATTTGAGGAGCTCGTCCTGACGGTTTTTCTTGCTGTTGTTGTTGTAAAGATCGAATTGTTTCTTCCATAAGGTTCCTGTGTTGAATACGTAATCGTTCTAATTTCATTTTTATGTCAGTTGTATCCACTTTGACATCTAATATTTTGGCTAGAGTTGCAATTGCTATAATTGACGCTTCAGGATCTGGGAAAAATGGATGGCATTCGGCATACAAAATTAGAGCAGGGGTATTTGATTTTCTAAATGCAGTAATCATTGCAGCATCTGTTCCAAAAATTGATCCTGCCAAGAATTTTGAAATTCCACAATCGTAGAGTAATTTTTCAAGTGATTTGTGCGTAACAAGTCCAAATATTTTTGGTGCCTTAGGATCCCGATTGATGGTTTCCATTCCACTAATAATAATTATTTTTGAAATCTGATTTTTTTTACAATAATCCAAAACGGATTGAGCAAAATCATAGGCTACAAACTGATCAAAGGGGAGATCTGACATTATTACGTAAAGATTATTTTTTTTATAGATTCTAATAGGCGGGAGAATTTCGCCATCTTCAACAAATAATGTTGGGGGGAGATCAGGATGGTCTATTTCACCTATCTGTGGCATTTGTAAATGATGAACCAAATATGAAATGGTAAAAGTGCCTACTAGACCATTACTAGGAAATCCTACAAGTAATACACGTTCTTTGGAAGGTTTCTTGCTGACTTGCATAATTAGAATACTGGTAGACCCATTTTTCTAATGCTTGTCTTTGATCTTCGTTTTGCTTTTTTGGAAAGATTTCTTAATAGTTTTTGGCTAAGGTCTTCTAAAACCTCACTAAGATCAAAACCTAAAGATCTGTAAATTAAAGGAGTATGGTGTGATGTAGTAATCATAATTGTTACATCAAATTTTCCTTCTTTTTTATTACCGCTTCTCTGTTTTTTTATAGATACTCTAGCTTCGTGGATTTCCGAATAAGTTTGTTGTAATCGCTTTAGGGTTTTTTCGAATTTAGAAGTGATCAAATTTACATTAATTTGGTCTTCTGGCATTCCTACAATGAATAATGGAATCTGTGCTTCTATTTTTGTGGCTAATAATCCAAGAATGTCTTTGAATGTGATTATTCCTTGAAGATTATCCCATAGATTTACCAAACAACACGTTGTATCTGTTTTTAGCATTAGTTTTAGAATTTTATTTAAATCATCATTAGGTGAACATTGAGGAATTCTAGTACTACCGATATTACCTATTCTTGATTCTAATTTATGAACTCTATTAGCTCCTCTCGATAAACGTCCCAAACTCTCTTTTGGTATTATCGCTTCAATAAGATGAGAGGATGTTAAAACTTGTGTTATTTTGTCTTTATTTATTACCGGAAGATGATCTATTTTCTTATTGATCATTATTCGTTTTGCAGCACTTAAAGGCTCATCTGAGGTAACCGTAATAGGGTTTTGAGTGTAAATCAAGTTTGCTTTTATCCATTTGTTGTCTTTAGAAGAAAGTAGTTTGATGATTTGTTTTGCAGTAACTACTCCAATGATTTTATTTTTACTGACAACAGGAACTTCTCTAGTTCTATAATGTGTCATTATATGACATGCTTTTTGTATCGAGTCGTTAGGAGAAACATAAGGTATGGGTGAGAGGTATGGCTCTACTTTCATGGAAGTTATATTTTTTGCATTAAGCAGAGAAAGAACGTTTGTAGAAAAAGTACTCTTGCCATTAATGTAAAATGCATCATATGACTTGTTTCGAGTGATTTTGTTGATAACAGAAGAGAGGGTATCAGTTGTTTCAATTAATGTGGGTTTCGTAACAAAATTTCTAAGTTTTGTAGTTTGAATATCTTTTAGGTGTTCATAAATTGTATCAGTTATCATCTTTCTTTATTGATAAAACACCTATTTTTAAATTAAAAGAAAACCCTAGATTTTCAAATTTGATTTTCATTCTTGATATTTGAGTTCATATATTTAACCCAAAAAGCTGAAGATGGCATATTGCTATTAAAAAAGGCAGAACTTAATCAGATAATTATTAAAAAAACTATTACAATTAGCCCAAATACAACTTTATTGGAGGCTAGAGAAGTCCTTCTTCGCCATAATTTAAAGAGATTAATTGTGATAAATTCTAAGAATTGTCCTGTAGGGATAATTACTGAAAAGGATATTGCAAAAACGATTTATGCTTTAGGAGATAAGCCGATCAAATCAGTAAAAGTTTCAGGATTTATGTCAAAAAAATTGTTTACTGTAAAACAAACTGATTCCATTTATGATTGTGCTAAGTTAATGAAAAGGCATAGAATTAGTTCTGTTATTGTTTTAGGTAAAAAAGGAGTTTTAGAAGGACTTGTAACGAAAACTGATCTTGCATCCATATTTCTTACACATGCAGTATCTCCTCTAAAGGTCTCCAAAATAATGACAAGAAAGGTCATTACCGCGATGCCTGGAGATTCATTACTTTATGTTGAAAGTTTGTTAATACATAATAGAATCTCACGGATTATTATTGAACGAAATAAAATTCCAGTAGGGATAATTACTTACCGAGATTTTGTTCCAGCAAAACTACCTCATTGGATTGCACAATATGCTGATCCAAAAGAAGTAGAAAACTATAGAACTAAAAAAGATCCAAGTGACTTTCAGGTAAACCAAATGAGTCACCTTCTTCATTTCAAGGCAGTCGATATTATGGCTTCAAATCCAGTTACAGTGAAAGCCGATGAAGACGTAAGTGTTGCTGTATTGTTAATGATAAGAAATAGAATTAGTGGGTTACCAGTAGTAAAAAATTCAAAACTGGTTGGGATCATCACTAAAGCAGATATTGTAAAAGCTATTGCAGAGGCTTAAACTATTTTACAATCAGTACAGAGCAAGGAGAGTTATTTGCAAGTTTATTGGAGATACTTCCCAGAAAAAATCTAGCTGTTGCACCCAAACCCTTACTTCCCACTATAATCAAATTACATTTTTTATTTTTTGCAAGTTTTACTATCTCGTTTGTTATATTTCCCTCTTTCATAACAGTGGTTGTATCAATTCCTTTATCTTTTGCAGTTTCCTTTCCGTGGATTAGAACTTTTTCTCCAAATCTTCTAAGCATTTTCAAATATTCATTTCTATCCAACAGATTTAGAGAAGGGGATTTATCAACTACATATACCAATATGAGATTAGCTTGGTAGTTTTTGGCCATATCACAAGCCTGAAGAAGTGCTTTTTTGGAATAATCCGAACCATCCAATGGAACCAAAATATTCATGTAGAGCGATTTTCTCATGATCAAAATTAAAATTGACGAATATTAAACTAAACTCTTGAAAATCAAGTAATGAGATAGTTATTAAAACTGATAATCTTGAATTAGTATTAAATCACAAAAATAAAGGTTAATAGAAATGATAAGAAAAAAAATT